>NZ_FUFN01000009.1:300000-600000 GCF_900162615.1 Virgibacillus proomii
TTTGTTATCTTTTTATTTTTTATTATGTTTCTAAGTGTTACACACCGAGCAAATGATAGCTTTATTGGTCTCTACGTCGAACAATTAGGCGGAAGTGAAGGGCTGGTCGGAGTTGCCTGGTTTGTTGGAGTCGTTACAGAAGCCATTGTATTTGCAACCGCTGGGTATTGGTTTAGAAAATATCATCCACTCGTATTTGTCATTGTTGCTGGAATTCTATATAGTATTCGCTGGTTTATCTATGGTTCAGCAACTAGTCCATGGCACATTATTAGCATGCAATTTTTACATGGCTTAACATTCGGTACATTCTATCTAGCTTCTTTCAACTATATTTCTCGACTGATACCTAAGCTTTTACAATCAACCGGACATCTTGTCTTTTTTGCCACTTTTTTCGGAGTCTCAGGGATCATTGGCTCATTATTAGGAGGTGCATTGATTGATTCGTATGGAGGCGGAACATTATATTTTGTTATGGGAGGCATCGCTCTTGTTGGAACCATATTAATTACCATTTATCACCTATTACCATATGGTAAAGAAACATATGTACATGCCAAAGATAAATAATTTGCTCAAGCATTATGTCAAATTGAACGTTTTCAACAATAGACTCCCGCATCAATTGGTGCGGGAGCATTTGATTTTACAATACTTTTTCTAGAAAATCACAATTAGGAATTACCTGACCTCTGATTTTATTAGCAAATAGGTAAGTACCGGCTAACTTTTTTTCAAACCAATATCGAATTTCAAGCAAAAGATATTGTTAAATCCGCAATAACAGATCATCTTCTCTGGAAATGGCGGGTTTACAACATGTTGCTTGATTTAGAAACACTTGATTCAAAGAGTGTTTCCTCACACAAGACGTGCAGACTTGGAAAATGGTACTACAGTGACCTGCCTGTTCACTTGACATCCAATTCCATATTTCAGCAGTTGGAAGAGCCTCATCAAAAAGTGCATCAATTATGCGAAATTAGCAATTGAAAGTTATGAACAAGGGGATCGAGCTACAGCACAGCATTATTTTGAACAGCTCCGAGCAGCATCTAGTCAAGTGATTTCCTTATTAGCACAGTTGGAAAAGCAAATTTAACAAGCTTTTAATCTTAAAAGAGGTTAGTGATTTTATGTATTCGTTTATAATAAAAGCGCAGACGCTTGCTTAGCAACCGACAAACTTTGCAAAATTTTAACTGTTAACTTATCAAAAAGGTTATATTAACCAGCGCTCATCACCTAAGCTAGAAAACAAAGCTACTTTAAAAAAAAGACATGCATCATGTAAAAAAGATATCGTTTTCTATAATCCAATAGTTAAAAAGGTGGATGCTCTTTGTTGAAGCAACCACCTTTAGCTTTATCTTAAAAAGATAAAATATAAAATAAAGATAATAAACAATAAATACATAACAGGATGGATTTCTTTAGCACGGCCCTTTAAAAGCATCGTTATCGGATAGAATACAAAACCAATAGCAATTCCAGTCGCAATACTGTATGTTAGAGGCATTGCAATTATAATTAGAAATGCCGGTACAGCTATTTCAAATTGTTCCCATTCAATATTCTTTAACGAAGAAGCCATTAATACCCCAACAATAATTAATGCAGGCGCTGTAACTTCGGTCGTTACAACACTTAATAACGGCGAGAAGAATAAAGAAAGCAAGAAAAACATCGCAGTAACAACAGCGGTAAAGCCAGAACGTCCCCCTGCTCCAACTCCAGCTGTAGATTCAACGTAAGAAGTTGTCGTTGATGTACCAACTACTGCACCAACTACAGTAGCAGCTGAATCTGCAAACAGTGCTTTACCTGCACGTGGCAGCTTATTATTTTTCATTAATCCTGCTTGGTTAGCTACAGCAACCAATGTACCTGCTGTATCAAAAAAGTCTACGAATAAGAATGTTAAAATCACCACAAGCATTTGTAATGTAAAGATATCGCCAAAATTCACAAATGCCTGTCCAAATGTTGGGGCAAGACTTGGCACACTGCTAACAACTCCGTCAATACCTGTTGGCGGTGCAATTAAACCCGTTACCATACCAGCTATAGCAGTTATAATCATGCCATAAAAGATGCCTCCACGAATACCAATGGTCATTAAAATAATCGAAATAACCAGCCCAAAAACCGATAGTAGAACAGTTGGAGATGTTAGATCACCTAATGACAGCAACGTAGCTTCATTGGCGATTATAATTCCGGAATTTTGAAATCCGATAAATGCAATAAAGAACCCAATTCCTGCACCAACTGCCATCTTTAAATTTGCTGGAATAGCATTAATAATCTTTTCCCTTAAGCCTGTTAATGTAAGTAAAACAAAAATAAGTCCAGAAGCGAGAACTCCACTTAATGCTGTTTGCCATGGGATGCCATAACCTAAAACAACGGTATAAGCGAAAAATGCATTTAGACCCATACCAGGTGCTAATGCAATTGGGTATTTAGCGATAACCCCCATAAATAATGAACCAACTGCTGCAGCAATAGCAGTAGCGGCAAAAACCGCTCCCTGATCCATACGAGTAATGCCCTCTGGCAACTCTTCAATTCCCACTAATGCTAATGTAGCTGGATTAACAAATAAAATATAGGCCATTGCTAAAAAGGTCGTTAATCCCGCCATAAATTCAGTACGGTAATTCGTACCTAGTTCATCAAAGCGAAAGTACTTCTTCATCATGCTTCCCCTTTCTAAATCTAGCTGTTAAAATAAGCCCACTTAGAAAAGCTTGGCTTGCCGCCAAGTCTTTATGGCGAAAGTTTTTCTTATACTATAAACCATAAAGTTTTATACTTTCCTATAGTGCAAAAAAGCTCTTGAGAATAATTCCCCAAGAGCTTCTTTATATCTAGTCAAAAAACGAATGTGATTATTATCACTAAAAACAATAATCCTAAAAATATCATTCATCTTTTGCGTAGTCAGACTATTTACGGCAGTCTGGTAGAAACTCTGGGCCCTATTCCCAAATTATACGCATTTATTTTACAAACACAGGATTATCATACGTGTTTTTTTGTCAAAAGTCAACGTAATACGAACATTAAATTTAAAAACACCTTTATTGTTCGTTTATTTCCGCCAAACACGAATGTTGTATCATTTTTAAAATGGTTAATAGCAAAAAATATCTATGATGTGTTGAAAGTTCTTTTCCATAGCATCTTGTGCCACACGTGATATTTCAGAAAATAAAACTGCCTTATTATTCTTGATAAAGTCCTTAGTGGCATCTGCACCAGCTTTAGCGCCGTACGTATAATAATTAATTTTTCTTATGCCGTTTTTAATCGATCGTTTATATTCTTCCGGGCTTAGGCCTGAGCCCCCATGCATGACCAATGGTAATTTTGTTAATTCAGCAATCTCCTTTATTAATTCATAATCTAATTTTGGTTGCCTTTTATAAAATCCATGAACTGTACCAAAAGAAGCTGCCAATGCGTCTATATTTGTCTCTTTTACAAATTGATGAGCTAATTGTGGGTCCGTATAATAACTTTCTTCGTTATCATCTGGTGAATCTTCCCCCAGCTCATTTCCTGCCATCATACCTAGTTCGCCTTCCACGCTTGCACCAAATTTATGAGCTAGTTCTACCGCCTTTTTCGTGTTTTTAACATTCTCCTCATATGTTAGTCTCGATCCATCATACATGATGGATGTAAATCCAAGCTTTAAACCTTTCTCCAGATACTCTATGGATTCACCATGATCAACATGTGCACATACCGGTATACTTGCGTTTTTGGCCAAGGCAACCATAGCTGGTCCGATCATTTCTATTTGGTTAATATATTCATGGCTTTGTGCATGCTGAATAATTATCGGAGCATTATTTTTTTCGGCTACCCTTATGGCAGCAACTAGACTTTCAAATGTGGGTGTATTTATTGCTGCAACTCCACAATCTCTTTTTTCTGCGATCTCCAAAATTTCTTTTAACGTAACTAGCATTAAGCCCGCTCTCCTTTGATTGAAGTTTCAAGGTTTGTTTCATTATTCCCCAAGAACTTGCACTTTGCATTGTCTATTTCTTTCTCGATTTTGATCCCAATCAACAAAATAAATGTAACCTACTTTTCCAATTTGTAGTTCTGAATCCTCAATAATAAACGTTTCACTAGAGCCAATCAGTGTACCTTTTATATGAGCCTCTGTATTTAATAACGACCGTTTATCCGGGACTAAATCTGTGCCCTCAGTGCTCATTTCTTCTTTTGGCAGTTCTATTCCGAATTTTGTATGCTCAGGTCCCGGATGATAATACTGTCCTTCCGAAAGGCATCTAGGCACCACTTTCTCTAAAACATTATTTAAATCAACTTGAAGATATTCATCACCCGCATAGTTCCTATCATGTGAATATTCCTCAAAGAATACAGAACAAGTTGTATGTGGTGAAGAAACGACACACAAGCCGTTTTTCACTTTACTTTTCTTAACAATTTCCCTAATTTGATCTGTAATCTCATGGTATGAAACTCTATTTCCTACTGAAGTTATGATTAACGTATCGTTATAAACAATCATTTATGTTCCTCCTTTATAAAGTGAAACTTCATTCAGTAGGATTTTTCTTCCATCTCCTACTGAATGTTAGTACCACAAGGGTATGACCTAAGGCCCTTAAACGAATCGGGGCATTTAGGTGCCGTTATCTCCCACTTAGACCCTTTTGTACCAACTCAGGCTCTTGAAGTGGGAGTCTTACGGCACCTTACATACGCGATAAACTACTTACCATTTCTTCTAATTTTGCTTCCCAATCAGGAGCCTTAATAATTCCACTTGTTCCACCAGTACCATCCGCACCTTCTCGAATAACTTGTCTGACATCTTCTCCGGTACTTACACCTGCTGCCTGAAGAACCAGGATATCTGAATTCACATGTTTGATTGCAGATGTTGTTTCTTCTCGATAAGACGATTCACTCGTAGTACCGGTTCCAATTAAACTGGTTGGTTCACAAATAATCATATTAGGCTCTAACTCTGCAACTGCCTTACATTGTTGTACCGTGTCAGCACAAACAATTGTAATAAGTCCCAATTCATCAGCTCTTCGTATTGTTTTATCTAGGTTGGATAAAGTTAACGGATTTTCTGCATGATTTAAAACTACAGCCTTCACGCCGATATTTTTTAAAGCATCCGGAAGGACATGACCCATACCTCTCCCTGGCGTTAAATGATCCATATGTTGAGCGGTAACGATTAAATGTGCATTCTCTATTATCTTCGGTAGATCCACTAATTGACCTGTAAATAGTATGTCAATATCATATTTCTCTGCCAATCCGTTTGAAATCTTAGCTAATTTTAATAAATCATCTCCGTAAAGATATGATTTAGGATTTACAATAAAAACCGGTTTTTTAAAATTGTAGTTAATCATATTGAAAATTCCTTTCTAATCAAATATTCGATTTTAGCCAAGATATTAATTTGTTAACTTTTCTTTAAGTTGAATAAAAACGTCCTCTTTGCCGACCCCGGTTAATAAAGGGACTCCATTAATCACCTTGCTTTTAAGATGATCAGGCACAATGGTTGTACTAATGACTACATCATAATTGTCAATATTATTTATCTCATCTGAAATTTTGCTTTGGAATAACTTCACTGTATTTTCCAAATTATTTTCCTTAAGCCAATCTTTTATTTTGCCTGTAACGACAGTTGATGTTGCAACTCCCGTTCCACACATAATTAATAATTTTTTCATTTACATTCCTCCCATAAATTTAACTTATAAATTCCGGCTAACAACATGTATGCTTGAAGAATGAAGCAATACCATATGAGCTAAATTACATGGTGCTATGTTGGCTTATATAGCTTCACTATAGCAGGGTTAAAAGAGTTTGGTTATTTAATGGGCTCAATTACCATATTTCCCTTTCCATGTCAGCATTGAATTTTGACGCAGAACCTTAATTTTCAATTCTTACTTTGAATGTAAAAGCTTTAAGGTTGATGATGTTTACCAATGTTTTTGTTTTACCCAAGACTTAAGACTCTATTTTTTTACTGCCTTTGATCTTACTTTGGTAAATCAAGGCAAATAAGACAACAACGAAAATGAATCCGATCCCTAGCCAAGTTATTCCCAAACCACCAAATAAAATGGTCGTCCATGCACCGCCATCACTTAATACACTTATGGAGGGATTTCCTCCTAAATCAAAGTGGGATGCTATTGCGGAATCGGTGATGAGCGGAGCTGCCCAAGATGCCACATACAGTGTTGTAACAATATATAATGCTCCCCCTATCACAGTACGAAGTATGTCCCCCCTAAAGACTGCCGCCATTAAACAAATCATAAAAGGAATCGTGGCTAAATCGCCTAAAGGCAGTACCGTATTTCCAGGTAAAATAACTGCTAACAGTAATGCAATCGGTACCAATAATAATGAAGCAGATAAAACCGATGATTGTCCAACAGCCAATGCACTATCCATTCCTATATATAACTCTTTACCGGGGAACCGTCTTTGCACCCAACTACTTGCGGCTTCAGAAATGGGGGTAAGCCCTTCCATTAATAAGGCAACCATCCGAGGCATAAGCAACATGACAGCACCGGTTACAACACCCAAATTTAAAGTGCCACTAACATCATAACCAGCTAATAACCCAATAATTATTCCAATAAAAAAACCTAAAACCGTTGTATCACCAAAAACACCAAATCTTTTTTGAACTAATTCAGGGCTGATATTTATTTTATTTAAACCGGGAATTCGGTCAAAAGCCCAGTTCAATGGTAATGCCAAAAGAAAACCCGGCGTTGACGAACCGTGCGGAAATGACATATTAGGTAACTGATAATATTCTTGAACATAATTCGCACTCTTATCCGCCATAAAATAGAGAAGCATGGAATGCGTAATCATGGTGAAAATACCTAAAGCAAAGCTTGCTGTTGCTGCATATACAATTGATCCTGTAAAGGCAATATGCCAAAAGTTCCAAATATCAACATTCAACGTTTTGGTCAATCCAAATAAAAGTAATACCACATTTACTAAAATACCGACAATTATTGCCATACTTCCCAAAAGGGTACCATATGCAATCGCTGATGCTGCTGGCCAACCAACATCTATTGTTTGTAACGATAAATTGTAATTATCAACCATTGCTTTAGCGGCCGGACCTAAGTTATCAGTCAAAAGACCAATGACTAAATTCAATCCAATAAAGCCAATCCCAATGGTTAAAGCAGATTTAAAGGCCTTCCCTGGCTTTATCCTTAAAATCAAGCCAAATGCCAAGAAAATAATTGGAAGCATAACACTTGCTCCTAGATCAAGAAACCATTGAATTACCTGTTGAAAGACTTGCATCGAAACTCCTCCTTTTTAAATAGCCTTTTATTCTATTTCAGCATTTTTCATTATGTTTTTAAATTCAATCCGTGACGTACATTCTTTTAATTGATTGACTAATCTTTCGTTTTGGAAAAGATCAATAAGCTTTTGCAGCATCGACAACTGTTCATCCGATTTCTTTAATGCCAGCATAAAAATTAATGATACATCTATTTCATTATCTTTATTGGCCATATCCCTAAATTTGACAGGTTTTTTTAGTGACATAAACCCAATCTGTGAATGTTTTACTTTTTCACTATCTGTATGCGGTATTGCAACACCAGTTCCATTAACAAATAATCCGGTTGGAAAATTAGATTCTCTGGATATTATTCCTTCATAGAAGTCTGATGTAACTAGACCATATTTAATAAAATAATCCGATAAGACCCTTAAGGCCTCTTCTTTAGAGTTGCCATCAAAATTAAGTAAAACTATTTCTTTATTGAAATACATCAAAGAGCCTTCTTTCTAAAATTTCTTTTATTAAAGATCTACAACCATTTTTAACCTTTACTGTATATTGTAATTTGTTTCCGACTTTTATTTTTATATTTATCCTAGCCAATTTTTTTAAATTTATACGATCATTATTATTAGCGTTACTAGTTGGATTTCTCATTGGCTTCAGAAACTTAGATGTTTCGAAATCTTATATGTAGCATTGCGTATTGAACAGCTGTATTTGATTTTTGATTCGTTAAAAATAGCTCTAAAATCCTATCATTTTTAATTTCATATCTATTTAAAAATCGAAGTCCTTGCTAATAGGAGAAAATAAAAACAAGAAATTAACGGATAGAATTTCAGGGAAAAACTTTAACTTTTTCTAACAACTGGTTATGAATAAGCACGTTTAGTTGTAACACGCTTATCAGAAGATATTATTAGTTCAACAGCAAACAAAAATAATATTACCATCATGTGGTGAGAAACAAGATAGTTTTATTTTTCTAATCTTTTAATTTTCCTGTGTTTGTAAATTTTTTCATAATAAAACTGCACCTCCTAATTGTTTCAGTGTCGAAAAATTGGAGTGCAGTTTGTTTCGACCTCAACGAATTAAAGTCACAATAAAAACACCAAAAGACTTATTTGCCCTTCGGTGTTTTTTTATTTACCTTCTTCTGCAAACTTTTTTATTCTCTGCTCGATCTCATCTCTTACCCGTTGAAAAACAGCCCAATTTTCTTCTTCCGTCCCCTCTGCTTTTGCTGGATCGTCAAAACCCCAATGCCATCTTTTAACATATGGCGGTGTCATTGGACAATTATCTTCGGCATCCCCACATAACGTAATTACAAGAGTTGCATTGTTTAATATTTCCGGATCAATGATATCGGAAGTTTGATTAGAAATATCGATTCCCGCTTCTTTCATTGCTTTTACAGCGTTAGTATTTAGTCCATGTGTTTCAATACCTGCTGAATAAACATCATATTCGTCACTTAAATATTTTTTTCCAAACCCTTCTGCCATTTGACTCCGGCACGAGTTCCCAGTACATAGAAAATAGATTATTTTTTTCCTCATCTAAATCCCCTTACTATTTTGTTTTTCTTTTGTTACCAATACTTTGGAAATAAATCTTGCTAATGGAAAGAATAACATTCCTACAACAAGTCCAATTAACGATAGGTAAAAATTTAAAGTTCTTAATCCTGCAATTAAGAAACACATCTACTAAAATAATTATTATAGAGACTATAAATTCTTTCATTTTACCATGAACGCAGGCTAAAACGTATTTATAAAATCCATAACACCAGGAATAGTCCGATTAAGGTTATAAATAGAATTGGAATTGTTAAAACGATCCCTGTTTTAAAATAGGTTCCCCAGGATATTTTTACACCTTTTTGTGATAGAACATGGAGCCATACTAAAGTGGCAAGTGAGCCAATTGGCGTAATTTTCGGTCCTAAGTCAGAACCAACTACATTAGCATAAATAAGTGCTTCCTTCAATACACCAGATGTATTGGTTTCAGCAATCGCTAAAGCATCAATCATAACTGTCGGCATGTTGTTCATAATCGATGACAAAAATGCTGCAATAAAACCCATTGCTACTGTAGCAACGAATAAACTTTGTTCTGCTGTTGCTTGAATCACAGTTGATAACGCATCAGTAAGTCCCACATTCCCTAATCCATATACCACTACATACATACCAATGGAGAAAAATACGATATTCCATGGGGCATCTTTAATTACTGTTTTAATATCAACTGCTTTACTGCTTCTCGTCATAAAAATAAAGAAAATCGCTATAGCCCCTACAACAATAGAAACAGGTAGATGGATGAACTCACTTACAAAGTAACCTATAACTAACAATGCAAGAACATACCATGATAAGCGAAACATCTTTGAATCCCTAATAGCATTTGCAGGCTCATTTAATTTAGATATGTCGTAGGATCTCGGAATACTTTTTCGAAAATAGATTAGTAAAACGGTAATCGTTGCAGCTAATGAAAAAAAGTTAGGAATAATCATCCTAGAAGCATATTCCACAAACCCAATCCCAAAGAAATCAGCTGAAACAATATTAACCAAATTACTAACGACAAAAGGTAGTGAAGTAGTATCTGCGATGAAGCCACTCGCCATGATAAACGGGAAAACCATTTTATCTTTAAAGTTTAAATTCCGTACCATAGCAAGAACAATCGGTGTAAGTATTAACGCTGCTCCATCATTTGCGAACAAGGCAGCCACAATTGCACCTAAAATACTTATATAGACAAACATCCTTATCCCATTACCCTTTGCTATTCTTGCCATATGAAGTGCCGCCCATTCAAATAGTCCAACCTTATCCAAAATAAGTGAGATTAGAATAATAGCAACAAATGCAAGAGTTGCGTTCCAGACCATCTCAATTACTGTTATTACATCATTAAATCCAACAACACCTACTATTAAAGCAATTATCGCTCCACCAATTGCTGACCAACCAATGGATAATCCTTTAGGTTGCCAAATTACAAAAATCAAAGTTATTATAAAAATTGAGCTAGCCCAATAAACCAATATAAATCTCCTCTCTATTTCGCCACCATTTATTCACAAAGGATTCTTTTTCCATCAACAATCAGGGATTGAATATTCTCTGTTTTAGGAGGTAACATGCTAATCAGATGAAGAACTAATGTATATAGTTCATGCTCCTTATTAAGAGAATAAAAGACCCACTTGCCTCTCCTTTCTTCCAAAATAATTTCAACCTGTCTCAATCTTTTTAAGTGTTGACTAATGGATGGCTGACTCATTTGAAGAAGTTCAACTAATTCACAAACACAAAAGGAATCATAGGTCAAATAGAAAATAATTTTTAATCTTGTTTCTTCACCAATAGCTTTTAAAAATTGTTCAGCATTAGAATAAGTTATCATGAAATTCACCACCCTCACATAATTATATGCTAATATATATGAATATAACAACTAATAATTAGGTTATTATATTTAATTGATATAAATTAAATATAGGAATAGAATATAACCAATTGAATATATAATCAATTGGTTATATGACTTTTTCTACAAAAATAAAGAAGGGCTAATTAATGAAAAAGATCGAGATTTTTGATCCATTAATGTGTTGTTCTACCGGTGTCTGTGGATCACAGTGTAAATTATTAACTGTTTATGTAGAGGAGGTATACGAGTGATTATAACGGGGCAAGCAAGATCGTATATTAAAAAAATGATGAAGGAAAATGGGAGAAAATCAATTTGCGTTTCACCTTTGAGGGAGCAGGTTGACGTGGATAAAATTTTGGAGTAACTTTATCAGAACAGCAAGAAGATGATAAAGTAAAAGTCAACGGAATAGTGTCGATAACAGGGTAATTGATACTTTGGATTATCTTTTAAAAAGGTCCAAAATAGTTGTGATTTAGCCAAACCGATAACTGTAAAGACCTTCTAAAATAATAAGATGGCTTGTACTTTATGATGTAATTTATGGGATATGCTAAACGGATTTAAATCAACCCGACACGAAATAATACATGTTAATGGCAGAAGATTGGACACACTGTCAAATAGTAATTGAGAAGGATATGATTTTACCATAAGATAATTTAAAGACTCCGTTGATTGAATTCGGGTTTCCTGCATACGTGACTTTTGGCTGAAAAGATAAGTCAACAAGAGATTTTAGAAAAAACATACGACTTTTTGTCCTCAAATTTTTCTGACTTATAAACCACATTAATCCTATAGAAATCCCAATGTATTTTAATAGCCCCCTCCTATGAGAGAGTGCGGGAGTATTTTACCGAATGACATCACAATGAACAGATAGGGACACATTACACCATTCGGTTAAAAGTCACAGGACAAGCAAAAGAATTGATCGCTATATAACCATTTCCACCGATCAGATACTTGGGGGTTATAACTTTTTAATCTCTTCATTTATATAATAAAGAATAGCAGTAACCTTTTTCAGTTCACTGCTAAATATTTTAAAATTTTGGATATTTGGATTAGGTATTCGGATATATCATGTAGAATTTTGTTTTCGACTGTTCTTCCGCAATCATACCTATTTGTTGAAGAATAAAATGAAAGTCTAAGTAGGTGATCCGTTCCCTAACTTCAAATTTAGCTGTCTGTGCAAAATTTAAACCCTTAGGGAACCACGAAACCCTCTGACTCCATAGTAAGAGGACGCACCATTGTGATACACAAAAACACGCCCAAAGCGATAATCGCAAAAAAGGGCACCGCCGAGTTCCCTAATATCAGAGGGTGTTTGCACCCAACTCGACGTTTTCATATCGAATTTTTCAAGTTTTTGCAACGCTCGATATTGTTCTTCCGTTAATAGTTCAATGCCCATGGCAGTTGCCATATCAATAGCGTTATTTTCCGGTTTATGTTTTTTCCTTGACTCCAGCCCTTCACGGTCGTAACAAACACTTCTGCGACCTTTAGGACTTTCCGCTGAACAATCATAAAAAATGTATTCATCCTTCTTTTTATCATAACCAACAACATCTGGTTCACCGCCAGTTCGTTCCATTTCATTGAGCGACCATAGTTTTTCAGTATTAGCTTCCAGCTTTGCTTGGACTTTAGCCCATTTAAGACCTTTATGACGGTTCATGTTTTTCTCAAAACGAGCTTGCAATGTTCTGAGTAATTCTTCACGTTGTTCTAGTGACAGCTCTTTATTATTGCTGGTTTTATCTCTCTTTGTCATGTTAGTTTCCCCCTTATTGTTTTTTGCTCATCATGATTTTGAATAAAGTTATCCTGTAAACTTTCAAGATATCTAAGAATAAACAAATTAGTCAGAATTCAATACAACCACCCGAGTTCCCGTGTTTTTTGATATGATGGATTATCATCAGATCATCAATGTTTGTAGACTTATTATATCAAGAACTAGCTTTATTTCATATATTCAAAGACACTATGAGAATGGACAAGGAATTTTTTATTGATTTCAAGGTCACATTTATATTTTCTGTTAATAGAAAATTCAATTAAAAAGATTGTGTCGTTATGAGAACTTGTGATTAGAAAGGTAAAAACATTGGATTTAAATATTATAATTTTAGTAGCCTTAATATTGTATTACCTCAAGATATTCTCTCAAATTTTTTTAAAAGCAGCTTTACATTTTAATAAAGATCTATTAACTATTTCAAGGTAGGCGAACAAGTTTAAGTCACCTAGCTAGCTCGATTCAGAAAACTATTCTTATTATAACTAACCTATCATATAAAATAATAAGTTTAGATCGAAATCCCACGCCTGCCAAATTTTTTACCTCAAATAATATCTATTTTGTCTATTTTTCTAATTGACAAAATAGATATTAAAATACCAATGACCGCTAATAATAACGGAATATAAACAATCGAAGCTACAGAAAAGACTGGATTATGAGAACTAATTAAAAAAACGATCACAATTGACGAAATAATTGTTGCTGGGACAGAAAATTTTCGCATTCCGAAATATAAACTAATTAAACTTGTTCCTGCTGCCGCAAAAGCAAATGTAATGATTGGAATAATTTGTTGGACTACCATTTCCAATGAAAGAGTACCTGGAATGATTTGAAAGTATGGATTCAATGCAAAAAATGAACCAAGTACAAAAAAATTAGATATAATGATTGTAATAAAGGTTAAGGAGCCGACAATAAATAGTTTTACACCAATTAACTTCTTTCTATTAATAGGATACGTAAACAATACGGTGATTGTTTTATTTTTAAACTCTTCGATCACTAATTTTACAATTAAGACCGCTGCAAAAATAATAAATGTGGCTCTTACAAATGCACCTATTATAATAAAAACTTCGTCGTAGTCAAGAAAAACAACATTACCTTCCAACTTTTCAATATAACCAATGATAAAAAGGGAAGAAAGGATTAGGATATTTGCAATAACTGCTCCCTTTACATACCATCCCATTTTCACTTTTTTGAATTCCAATTTCATTAATGTAAACATGTATAAACCATCTCCAATTATTTTTACCTTACTTCATCTTGTTTCTCTTTATCCATTAACCCCATAAAATATTCTTCTAAGGACGTTATTTTTTTACTCATTGACTCAATCTCGATACCGTTTAAAATCATTGTTTTTGAAATCTCCGATTGTGACACACTCTGTTCAAAAATACGAATGATTTTCTGGTCAATTATTTTAAAATTACGCAAATGAAGTCTATTTTCGAGAATAAAACATGCCCTTGTCGGATTTGACGTTACGAACTCCATGTATTCTCTATTTTTTTTTCTCATTTCCTCCAGCGAAACTTCTTCGATTAATTTTCCCTTGTTAACAACTCCGATCGTATCCGCCATTTGCTCAATTTCAGCTAAAATGTGACTAGAGATTAGCATCGTAATATCATATTCTTTACAGAGTAGTTTGAACAAATTTCTAATTTCTCGTATACCAATAGGGTCAAGTCCATTAATTGGTTCATCGAGAATTAATAGCTCAGGTCTTGTAATAATGGCTCTTGCAATACCTAAACGTTGCTTCATCCCTAATGAGAAGTTTTCCACCGGTTTATTGTCAATATTTATTAAATGAACCATTTCTAATACTTCATTTATCGCTTTTTTATTATGGTAACCCATATATTCACAGTGAAGTTCTAAGTTTTCCTTAGCTGTAAATTTCTCATAAAAAATCGGATACTCGATCATACTTCCTATCCTTCCTAACACATCGTATGACGAAGAAGGGGTCAATGGCTGTCCAAAAATCTCAATTTCACCGGCAGTAGGTTTTATTAAGTTTGTTAGCATTTTCATGAGTGTTGTTTTTCCTGATCCATTCGGACCGAGGAACCCATAAATTTCGCCTTTTTTTACATTCATATTTATTTTTGATACGACTTCTTTCTCTTGAAAACACTTTGTTACGTTATGTGTCTTTATGATATACACCATATTTCCATCCTTTCTTCAAGGTTAGTTATATGCATCGTACCAACCAGCTGTTGCTTTTCTCTTTCTTAATTCTTACTTATTTCTTAAGTTAGTAAGTGATTCGTGGTAACGTAACCGTAAATGTTGTTTTCTGATATGGCATACTCTGTACATGTATCGTTCCATTCATTTGTTCTAGCAGTCTTTTCGTAATTGTTAATCCTAGCCCGCTTCCGTGAAAGGCTTTGTTTCTTGATTCTTCTAATGTGAACATTCTTTCAAAAACGAGATCTTGCTTCTGTTCCTCGATTCCTTTTCCTCTGTCCCATACGTCAATACAAACATGTTTTTCGTTAAAAGTTAGAGCTAAACCGAGTATCTTACCGTCACTGCCATACTGGATGGCATTTGACAAAAGATTATGTAAGACTCTGTTCAGCGCTTCTTTATTTCCTACTACATGAATGGGGTTATCTGGTAATTGGAAATCTATCTTTAACCCTTTAGTTTGAACTACATCATAGAATGAAAGTAAATTATCTTTACAAATCTCATTGATATTTATTTTCATTAGTGGAATTTCTTTATCTCCTGATTCCACTCTTGCCAAATCGAAAAAAGCATTCATTAGATCGATAATTTCAATTGTTTTTCGATGAACTTGTAATAGCAGCCTTTCTTGTTCCTTTTGATCAATTGTTTTGTCTTTCTGAATCATTTCGATATACCCTAGTACGACGGTTAATGGTGTTTTCAAATCGTGTGAAATATTGGTTAACATTTTTTTCATAGCCTGTCTTGACTGATTGTATTTTGCAATTTTTCCCTTATGCATATCAAGCAACTTATTTATTTCAATTATTAAAGCTTTTAACTTTTTATCATCCGTCATTAATAATAATTGTTCCATAGATTCTTCTTCTAAAATTTGTCCGAGTTTATTAGCCAAATAATCTAGTTTTTTATCTCTATTTGTCATTTGTACATACTGAATTATATTTAAAGTTATTAAAATAAAGATAACGCCCATCACCATAAACATCATTTAGAATTCAATTCTCCTAGTCTGTAGCCGATTCCCCATAATGTTTCAATATATTGTGGATTCGCTGGGTCATCTTCTATTTTTTCTCTTAATCTACTCATATGGACGTTAATCACATTTTCATCTCCATAATATTCTTCTTTCCAAACTAAACGATAAATTTGTTCTTTCGTAAATACTTTTGTAGGATGTTGAATAAATAACTTTAATATTTCCCATTCTTTGTTTGTTAATTTGATAGTAATTCCTTTTTTACTAATATGAAAATTATCTATATCAATCGTAAGCTTATGAATGTGAAGCATTTGTCGCTGGCTTTTTTCTTTATGTCCGGAATACTCGGTTGCTCTTCTGATGGATGCCTTCACCCTTGCAAGTAATTCAATCATGGAAAATGGCTTTGTGAGATAATCATCTGCGCCAAAACCTAGACCGATCGCTTTATCTACATCACTGTCTTTAGCAGAAATAATTAGTACCGGAACGAGACTTTGGTTTCTTATCTCCTTCAAGCAATCAATGCCACTCTGTTTTGGTAACATCAAGTCTAATATGACCAAATCAAATGTTTGTTGTTCAAATAAATCCATCGCTTCTTTTCCATCTGATGAATGGATGACACAAAATCCTTCTTTGGATAAAAAGTTTGTAACCATCTCGGAAATTGATGGGTCATCTTCTATTAACAATATTTTGTCTTGCATCCGTTACATCCTCCATTTCTATATACATTTTCAAATCATTTTCTAGCATTGCCCCTGGTTAACATTGTGACTTTTATTTTAATGTTTTAGTGAAATAAGGTACAGTAAAAGGAACAAAACTTTGATGATGCATAAAGCTCCCAACCCTATTGGGCAGTAGTTTTCCTTTATCTTTCTGAAAGATGCGTAAATTCCGGACTAAATTCCTTATTTTCTAGCATTAGATATGAGTAACTACTAAATCGCATGTATCAAGTCATGTAAGTACTTCCTTAATTAATTGTTTTGCAACATTTTAACAACAATAGTTCCTAGTTACAAAAGTGTCTTCTAGCAGGATTTTTTTATTATTAGACAATTAAAACGGCTATAGAGACTTTGCCCATTTTTCTCCTTTAGAAGTTGATTTGAAAGAAAGCTGATTTTTGATGATATCCAAATTGTGCCTAAATAAACACTTCAAACCATTCTTGGATCTAGTGTTCCCGCACTTCCATGAAGAGCAATAGCTCCTTTTACAATATTTATCATTTTTAAATTACATTCATGTATTGTTTCTACAATATAGAGTTGTGTTAAATGCCCATGAGCTATTTCACTATTTGTATCTATTGTTTGGATACTTCATCCGCAAAAACATTTGCTGAACGACTGAATAACCTTTTTCAATGTAAACATTATCACGTTAAATAAAGAGAATGAGCGACATATTTGTGAATCCATCCTTGAGAGTGGTACTGAAAAGAATTTGAGTAGATACTGTCGGCGAAACCGATATATTATCGAGAGGTAAGTATTTTTTACAATACTTGCAATTTGGGTGGCAACGCGGATATCAAACTTCCGTTCCTTTTTAGGGATGGAAGTTTTTTTATTTCTATTTTCAAACTAAAAAGGAGGTAGTAAAATGTTTAATATTAAACCACTTAGGGAGAACTTTAAAGAGGTAAAAGTAAAATTACAACATCGTGGTGAAGACTTAACCGAATTAGAAAAGTTTGCTGAACTTGACCAAAAGCGTCGGAAATTAATCGTCGAAACTGAACAATTAAAGAAAAAGAGAAAAGATGTATCTTATCAAATCGCCGTTCTAAAGAAAGAGAATAAAGATGCTGAAGTTTTAATTGTAGAAATGCGTGAAGTTGGAGAACAAATAAAGAAACTCGATGAAGAATTACGTGTGATTGAAGAAGAATTAAATGCATTACTTTTGTCCATTCCAAATTTGCCGTATGAAACCGTACCCATTGGTGATACAGAGGATGAGAATGTTGAAATTCGTAAGTGTAGAGAACTTCCTCAATTTGATTTTGATCCGAAACCCTATTGGGATGTTGCTACTGAATTAGAAATTATTGATTTTGAACGTGCTGAAAAGTAATAGGAAGTCGCTTTGTTTTTTATAAAGGCCTTGGCGCAAAATTAGAAAGAGCACTAATCTCCTTTATGCTTAATCTTCATACTGAACAACATGGTTATACAGAAATATTACCTCCGTATTTAGTGAATCGTGTTAAGCCTTACAGGGACTGGCAGCTGCCAAAATTTGAAGAAGATGTGTTTTTAGTTGAGAAGGAGGATTATTTCTTAATACCAACGGCGGAAGTGCCTGTTACGAATTACTATCGTAATGAAATATTATCCAAAGATGATCTTCCTGCTAAGTTTGCTGCGTACAGTGCTTGTTTCGTTCTGAAGCTGGATCGGCAGGAAGAGACACACGTGGTTTAATTCGTCAACATCAGTTTAATAAAGTTGAATTGGTAAAATTAGTTAAACCAGTAGATTCTTAAGGGGAATTAGAAAAATCAACAAATGATGCAGAAAGGTATTACAATTGCTAGGACTTCCTTATCGGGTAGTAGCTATTTGTACAGGGGATCTAGGTTTTACTGCTGCAAAAAAATATGACTTAGAAGTATGGCTACCAAGCTACGACACATATCGTGAGATTTCTTCTTGCAGTAATTTTGAAGATTTCCAAGCAAGAAGAGCAAATATCCGGTTTAAAAGAGAACCAAAAGGGAAGCCCGAATTCGTTCATACGCTAAATGATTCTGGATTGGCAGTCGGGCGTACTGTTGCAGCATTTTAGAAAATAATCAACAGAAGGAAGAAAAAGTACGAATACCAGAAATTTTAAGACCTTATATGGGTAGTAAAGACTAAACTAGATAAAATTGATGAATAAAATAGGGGCTGTTCCAATTCGAGGTACCTAAATAATAGCATAAAGCGTGGCAACAACATCCACTTCTATATCGTGAAGACCCTCAGCCAGCCCCCTTACTTAAAATTTTAGTAAGGAACTTCTTCTGAGACCCCAAATATTAACTCATAATCATGACCTTCAATCGTACCACCGACGACGTAACTATTTTCATATTTGTAATAAGTGTTTGATAAAACAAACAACATAAGGTATGGCTTAACTTTTTCCCATCTGTATTTTTATAGAAAATTCCTACCTATCTACCTGTTTTCTGGATACTATCGCGGTATAAATCCACAATGGATGCGCTTAGTACCCAGTAATTCTTGATATTAAATGATAATTTATTTATTGTTATTTTCGTTAAGTGATACTATCCGTAGATAACGGTAAACACTTGATTCAGACATTCCCATTACTTTAGCAACGTCAATTACAGTACCTTTAATATCAAATACACCAGATTCCTTTAATTTGGAAATGGCGAGTTTTTTTTGTTCAGGTGATAATTGAGCACCAGATTCTAATATATCTTTGTCTATTTGTGTATAAATAATGTTATGAATATTTTCGGTCAGTTTTTCAACGGGTTGTTCCTGTTCTGTTTTCTTGTCTATATACGCTATATCCCAGCTTAGATTAGCTAAATTTAATAAATCCTTTGCGACCTTTCGATAGGCATCCGCATCAAAGTTTATACACAAAAGACCTTGTAATTGACCTTCATGATCTTTTATAAACATGGTTGATGAACGAAATTTTTTACCTTTTGGTCCTTCTCCAACATAATTTACAATAAAATCTTTTTTTAAATATACTTTTTCCTCAATTAACTTTTTCGCATAGTTGGTTAAGGGGCTATTTAATGACCTTCCACTTAATTCACCATGGACGATGTGACCAATGTGCGAACCTCCATCAGGATCTAAAACATGTAATACAAATTCATAATGAGATCCACAAATTTCACCAAAATAATTCATTATATTTTTATAGTGCCGAAAAAGATGATCATCCAATCAGTACTCCTCCTTTTTATAAATTCTTCTTTTTGAATGATTGGTTATGAATTTCCAAGATAATTTTAAGTAAATCGTTTTTAATCACAATTGAATTACAACTATTTACTATAATAATAGTTAAAAAAGGTTTACTCGTCCTTTTTTTGGATGCAATTTTCATTTAGTCCAGCTTTTGCAAATCAATCTTCTGTCTTCTAGAAAGGCTCTATTTAACCATAAATTCAGTATTTTACCTTTCGGTTACGACTATATTTAAGGAGTAGTCATTTATCCCATTCATCCTTATTCATGATTGAAATGTTATATAATTCACAAACTGGTAAAAGCATCTTCCTAAACTATTCAAATAAATTATTCTACAAGTAACTGTTAACTATTTGGCAAACCGTTTTCGTATTGCTGGATAAGAAGGAACATCCTGGTTTCCAACTGCTGTGGAAGAGGAAAGGATCCAATTTTTATTTAAAAAAGTTGCCACTATACTATAAATGGATAAGAATACCTTTCCAATGAAAGAAAAGATGTCGAATGGCACGTCCTTTTTTTATACAGATAATTATAACAGATTTTACAAACAATCCAATATTATAATAAAAATTTTTTATTAAAGAAATTTTTTATTATAATATGTTGACGGTATATTTTTTATGTGATATTTTTAACTTGTAATAATAAATTATTATATTGATAAATTTTTATTACAAGTAGAGACATTATATCGTTTTTCTTAGAAACTTATGAAATCTTGTCCTTGGATCTTTTCAAAATAATAATAATAGGAGGTGAACTCAAAAACAGGAATAACAAAATAAAAAGGTATTCTGATCGATTATTTGGCGTATTTTGAAAGCGGTTTTATATAGTTATTTCTATCCGTAATAAGGAATCTAATTACTAAAAATTTATTATGTGTCTGCTTTTATTGTTGCATATGCAAATCATTTCTAGTCTAACAAGTGATTAAAGAATTATTGAAACTTAACTTCATAATAAGTAAGCACCAATTAAAAGCAAAAACAAAAATTTTCCAGCTCAATAAGAATTTGAAATAATTGGTACCCCATTCTTACTGACACATTAGAAGCACTTTCATGTAAAATTCAGCCAAATTTAAATACGTTTTAATTTTTAATAAATGTTATTTCAAGATTATTCCAGTAAATTAATTAAATTCAAGGGAGGATTAGCCATGAGCGTAGTAACGGCGAGAGAAAAAAAGAATGTCAGTTACAAAAGTTGTTTTGATGTGATTGGACCAGTTATGATCGGACCTTCAAGTTCACATACGGCAGGTGCTTTAGCCATGGGATTGGTTGCAAATAAATTATTTAAAGGTCTTCCAAAAAAAGTGGTGGTAAAGTATTATGAATCTTTTGCAGAAACTCATAAAGGACACGGAACTGATTTTGCCATTATTTCCGGTATATTAGGTTTTGAGGCTGATGATAGTAGGGTACCAGATGCTATTAAAATAGCAGAGTCTCAAGGCATTGACATCACCTTTTTAGAAGAATCAGGTGATAGTCCTGCCGGGCATCCCAATACTGCTGACATTTATCTACAGGATGATAGCCGATATATTCGAACAATGGGCATTTCAGTCGGTGGTGGATTAATTAAAGTGAAACATATTGAAATCGATGGATTTAGCTTACATCCTCAAGGTTCATTACCAATAATGATAGCGATTTCGGATCGAAATAATCTTGAACTTGAATTACACAGAATCTTTAAAAAGCACGATGTGGATATTAATAACTCCATCAGTTTGGAGAAAGACGGAAAATACTTATACCAATTCGATTTGGATTCACAATTAAGTAGGGATGCCCGGAAAGAATTAGAAAAACTCAGTGAGATGGCTAAGATCATTATACTTTAATTTTACCAGGGGGTGAAACGGTATGTATATGTCTATTAAAGAAATAGTAGATGCTGCAAATGAAAGACAAGTACCCATTTATACATTAGCAATAGAACAGGAAATGGAAGTAATGAGATCTACTTTTGATGAAGCTTGGCAGAAGATGGAAAAAAACTTAGAAACGATGGAAAATGCTGTAAATAGGAGTATTGAAGGCGATGGCGTATTTTCGCTGACTGGGTTAACTGGAGGAGAAGCGGTTAAAATTAAAAAATACCGTGAAAGTGGAAGAACGCTTTCTGGCGATATAATGATGAGAGGCGTCCAGAGTGCTATAGGCACAAATGAAGTGAATGCGGCTATGGGAGTTATTTGTGCAACGCCAACAGCTGGAGCAAGTGGAACAATCCCGGGTGTACTTTTTACCATTAAAGAAACGTTACAGTTAAGTCGTGAGGAACAGATTCATTTTCTGTTTACTTCAGCATTATTTGGTATGATTGTAGCAAATAATGCGTGTATTGCAGGAGCTTTAGGAGGATGTCAAGCTGAAGTAGGTAGTGCCTCCGCAATGGCGGCTGCAGCGGCAGTAGAAGCTGCAGGAGGAACACCAGAGCAATCAGCTCACGCTTTCTCAACCGCACTACAAAATTTACTCGGTTTAGTTTGTGATCCAGTTGGAGGTTTGGTAGAGATTCCTTGTGTAAAAAGAAATGCCGTTGGAACGGCTAATGCATTAGTTGCAGCAGATTTAGCATTAGCTGGTGTAGACAATCTAATAAATGCTGATGAAGTAGTTGAAGCAATGTATAAAGTAGGTAGACAGATGCCTCGGGAATTAAGGGAAACTGGCTTAGGTGGGGTTGCAGACACACCGACAGGCATTGCTATTAGAAATAAAATTCTCGGAAAAGAACAATAAGATTTTACCCATATTATAATAAAACATATTGTGAAGTTGTAAACAATAATTAAAATCCATGCCTCACAAGGAGGAAATTAAAATGAGTCAAAGTGCGGCTAAAGTACATGAAGTTAAAAAAACTACAGAAGATGTTAAACAGTATAAAGACCCTAATAAATGGCATATGCAAGATACCACTTGGGCA
Organism: Virgibacillus proomii; assembly: GCF_900162615.1. NCBI lineage: Bacteria > Bacillati > Bacillota > Bacilli > Caryophanales > Bacillaceae > Virgibacillus > Virgibacillus proomii. The sequence continues at coordinate 322,788 of NZ_FUFN01000009.1, forward strand.
ATGAGTCTTTTTGGAACAGCAATTGGGGCAGGTGTACTCTTTTTACCAATTAATGCTGGGGCAGGGGGGATATTATCTTTACTTTTAATTACGGTACTTGCATTCCCTGTCATGTACTTTTCACATAGGGCGATGGCTAAAATGATCTACTCTTCCGAATCTGCTGGTGAGGGAATTACAGCTACAGTAAGGGAGTATTTCGGAAAAAAGGCCAGTACAGTTTTTGATATCATCTATTTCTTTTCGATTTATGCAATATTGCTTATGTATGCAGTCTCATTAACCAATACTGCAGGCAGTTTCATGGAGAATCAATTGGAAATGCAATCACCACCTAGAATTATACTATCACTTATTTTAGTTCTCGGTCTAATATTTATCGTGAATTTTGGTCATGATGTTACTGTAAAAGTAATGAGCTGGATTGTATATCCATTTATAGCAACTCTGGTGTTTCTTTCTCTATATTTGATTCCACAATGGGATTTTTCAAATTTAAGTTTAGCTGGTAATTTTGCATCTGTAAATGGAGGAGTAGGTTTTACAGATATTTTAGGAATGGCTTGGTTTATCCTACCAATCATCGTATTTTCGTTTAACCATTCTCCTATGATATCTACTTTTGTTATTAAACAACGGGAAAGCTATGGAATAGAAAATGTAGACCGCAAATGTGCCCAAATTCAAAAGGTATGTTATATCATGACGATTTCTGTTGTACTGTTCTTTGTATTCAGTACTGTCTTAAGTGTGACTTCTGGTGAACTTGCACTTGCCAAAGAACAAAATTTACCAATTCTTTCTTATCTTGCTAATAAATATAGTATGCCATTATTCGCATATGCAGCTCCTATCATTGCTTTCATTGCCATTACAAAATCTTTCCTTGGCCATTATGTGGGTGCATATGAAGGATTAGAAGACATTATTGTGCAAGCCGCTAAATCCCGAGGAAAAAATATAAATAGTAAAACCGTGAAGAACATCATCATTGGATTTATGATCGTGACATGCTGGCTAGTTGCTTATGCAAACCCAAGTATTCTTGATTTAATCGATATGATTAATGCACCACTAATTGCGCTAATTTTATTCTTATTACCAATGTATGCAATCTATAAAGTGCCTGCACTAGCTAAATACAGAAAAAATTATTTTAGCAACGCATTTGTCATTATTGTGGGCATACTAGTAGTTCTATCAAGTATTAAAGCATTCTTCTAATCTACTAGACTTTTTCTAAGGTGGTCCGGAGGGACAAGTTCAATTGTCCCAAATGGTTTGAAGAAAAAAGAAGCTCAAACCCCTTAACCTTATTCGACATCGAATAAGGTTTTTTTACTGTGCGCCTGGCATGGGTGATAACTTGGTCGTGAATGTCCACTATAGGTTTATGGTTATCGAAGAATTCCATTAAATATTAAATCGGAAAGGGAAGAAAAATGTTCAATCACAAACGCATTTATCGTTTAATGCAAATTACAGAATTATAATCAGTGATCCGTAGAAAAGGAAAACGTTATGTAAGCGTAAAATAGTCCCCACCTATTAATTAGATGGGGACTATTTACGGTTCTTTCCAAAGTTACTGTATATTCTAATCTATTAGAATATACACAACGATTATCAATCGGAAGGGTGTTGTAGATGGATAAACTAATCAAATTTTTACTTGATGAAAATTTGATTTGTAAAAGTACTGAGATATCGACGAATTCTATCTATTTCTATGTTGAATCCACTCGAAAAAATTGCACATGCCCGAATTGTCAAATTATATCTTCCAGAACTCATTCACGCTATAAGCGAAGTTTTCAGGATTTGCCTATCCAAGGGTAAAAGGTAATTATTACGCTGATGAATCGAAGATAATCCATTATGTGATCGAACAACGTTTACTGAGTACTTTTCCTTTATCGATTCTAAAGCTACAAGAAATCAGATCATTAACGGGGTGTAGCATTCAAACCATCCGAAAATATATTAAAATGGACGAAGAGAACATCCCTAAAGGTTCAAATGATAAGCGTGGACAAGAACACAGAGAAGCTATCGAAAAAATTATGTCTAAAGTTGAGAAAGTAAGAGCATTACATGATAAAGGATACAGTGTGAGACAAATAATAGATAAGACTGGTCACACAAAGAAAATAATTAAAAACTACATATCTCCCGATTTCAACCCCGTTCATGGTCAATATGGTGTACAACGGCCTGGCAAACTTTCTCCTTTTAGAAAAGAAGTCATTTCTATGCATTCCAAAGGAATTCCTTATAAAGATATTCATAAATCTATCGCTAAGAAAGGATATACTGGTTCCCAAGCCGCAATAAGACAATTTATAGCGAAAGAAAAAAGGCTTCAAAAAGATATAGAAGACTATGACGACGCTGGTTCAAGTGAAAACTCACTGACGAACAAGTAAAGAATGCTTTCAACAAATATCCAATCTTAGAAAAACTTCATGATTTAGTTTGGAGTTTTAAATCAATTCTTCTTTCAGGACAAAGAGAAGAATTACATGCATGAATTACCAAGGCAGAAACCCTTGAATTAACTCAATTAAACAGTTTTCTGAACGGCTTGAAAAAGGAAATGCATTAGAGAATGCATTTATATTCTCTTATAGTAATGGGCTAGCCGAAGGCAGTGTCAACAAGTTAAAAACCATCAAACGTATCCTGTATGGCAGAAGTAATTTTGATCTATTACGAAATAAATTATTACTACTTGAATCACGCAAATTCAACTAACAATGGAAAGAACCTATTTTACGCTTACATATATTTCCTAATTTGATTAACTCCTCTGTCTGTCATATTCTTCTTCACAAACACAAAGTATAAAAAACAATCTTATTATGATAACACTTCATCTTGCTCTATTTTTATACCGGTTAATTTAATTAATATTACGGATAGGAATGCAATCAGAATAGTTGAAATTAATGTGACTAGTAAATGACTAGCGAAAGCCATTGCTAGTACATTACCAAGCACAGCTATTAGAACAACTCCCGTTACAATAGTTGCGACTGTTGAATTCAAATATACACCTGCTAGCCCTGAAAAAATTATTAATGATACAGTTAGTATAGCTGTTGATATATTAATAATAAAAAAGTGAACTAAATAACTTAGAGCAAATACGTGGGAATCAAGTATTGGAAATAGCGATTCTATAATTAAATAAACGATATTAGCCGCTGCCATACCTAAGAACTGAAAGGAATTAAAAACACTCGAAAAAGCCATTACTTTGTCGTAGAATAATTGAGACCTTCCGTTTGGGTATGAATAAGTTCTAATTTTATTCTCTCCAATATAATTTTTAACAAGAGTTCCATTTATAATAATCGCTCCATAAATAACTAATATACACATGGAGATTGTAGAAGCTAATCCTGAAAGAGCGCTATAGTTAGTTAATATATTATCGGATTCAGAAGCATCAAAACGCCCAATAATAGTAAAAAAATAAAGTGAAATAATCTGAGCAAAAAAAGCTGTTAAAAGGATAGACTTATTGAATTTCTTTACTTTGGAGCGTTCAAAATTATAATTTATTCTTCTCAATTAGTTATTCCTCCCCTTTTCAAAAAATAATAGTATTCTTTAAGACCTCCGGAATAATTCTTAACTATATCTTTAAGCTCTCTTTTTTTATAAGTTTTACCATTCAACATGAATACTACACTAGTAACGAAATTCTCAAGTTCTGATAAGGAATGACTAGTTATTATTACACAAGCGCCTTTACCTTTTAAATCAGAAAGGATTTCCTTCATTAGGTTTATACCATCAAAATCAAGTCCATTAAAGGGCTCATCTAATATAATTATTTTTGGTCGATGAGATAAAGCTATTGCTAACTGAAGACGCTGTTTCATCCCTAAAGATAATTGACCTATCTTTTTTGTTAGTGGAACTTGTAATTCAAGTAGCTCTAACATCTCCATATGAGGAGTAGGTTCTTTTATTTCCATGTAATTATAGTGTTCAACAAATAACTCATAAACGGTCATATCAGAAGTACTCGGAGGGAGTTGAATTACAGAGCCAAATTCCTTCAACATTTCTGAACGGTTCGATTTAGACAACACTTGATTATCTATCTTTATAGATCCTTGGTCTGGTGAGAGTAAACCTAATAAGCACTTCAATAAAGTTGTTTTACCTACTCCATTTGGTCCAATGAATGCACATATTTCTCCTCCAGAAATATGTGCATCAGCTTTCCTTATAACCTCATTTTCATTAATAACCTTACATAGATTATCTATTAATATATTTACCATAAAATCTAGTCCCTTCTCGAAAGCACAATAAAAGATATTAGAAACCCAAGAATAGCCCAAAGTAATACGACTATTAAATCAATTAGTGAAAACACACCATAATTAAATAATGTTGAACGTAATAAATTTGTTGTTGGGACAAATGGGAGTATTTGATGGATGTAAGTCGTCCACTCCGGTAATCTTTCCATTGGATAAGTGATAGGAGAAAATAATAAACCACCGATCATTATTAATTGTGTTACTAAAGCCATAACATTTGGCTTAAAAGTATAAGCTATTGCAAAACCGATGCATATCATAGTTATCTGAGCAATTAAAATAAATAAAAAGCTTAAATATGTTATATGTAAAGAGATATTAAATCGAAGTATTGCAGCTAAACATCCCATAAAAACTCCTGGTAGTGAAGCAACGCACCAAATTATAATATCCGCCACAAGTATTGAACTACGAGAAACTGGCAGTGTTTTTTGGTATTTAAAGATACCATCTTGCTTGGCTGTGCTGACTATCTGTGGAGCTAGCACACATCCAACCGCAATAATTCCAAGAGCAATTGCTCCTGAGGATAAATATAAAGCCAAGGTATCATTCATATCTGGAATTAGTAGTGCCAGGCCATACACAATTGCCAACGCAAAAGCTACTTGTACAATACTAAATATGGGTAAAAGATATTTATGTCTTACAAGACTCCAACGAATTAGCCCCCAGAACTTTTTGATTCTTAATACCAATCCATTATTCCCATTAATTGTTATAGTATTATTCATTTCCATCTGTTAACCCCCTATATGATGCTTCTAGCGATGCAGATGTAAGCCTGTAATTAACCACTTTCCTTTCATGAATTTGTTTCAATACCCATGCTATTGCATCAGGAACTTGTTCAGCAGAAAGATTAAAAATAATTTGCATCTCCTCCTCTATGTATCTAGTCTCTAATGATTTAGGTAGATTTGATAGGGAACCCCAATCATTCATGATTACAAAAAGTGTATTGGTCGATATTTGTTTATGTTCTCCTATTATCAATTCATCTTGAATCAACTTACCATGATTCAATAATAGAAAGCGGTCAGCATACTGCTCAACTTCTAATAAATTATGAGTAACTACAACTACAATATGCCCATTTTTAGCTAACTTTCTCATATAATTCCAAACTAACTTTCTTCTTACAGGATCAACATCATTTGTAGGCTCATCAAGTAGGAGTATAGGAGATGGTGATATCACTGCCATAGCAAATGATGCCAATCTTTGTAAACCACCAGAAAGCTTTTCACCAGGTCTATCTGCCCATTTATCAATCTTTAGTTCATCTAAGATTTCTTTACAAAGTTCTTTGTTTTTTTTACCTGAAATGCCACGAATATGTAATATTGATTCAACCGACTGACGCAAAGTAACACCTGATAATGGTGCATGAAATTGTGGCATCATAGAAACAAGATTTCTAGCAGATTTTGTATTATTAATAAATGATATTCCTTGGTAATCAATTTGACCTTGATCAGGTTTAACGATACCAATGATTTGATTTAATAATGTTGATTTACCAGCTCCATTATGACCTATAACAGCTACAATTTGCCCTGGGTGAAGTACAGCTGAAATGTCACAGTTTGCTCTTACAGTTCCACGCTTATAAGATTTAGAAATAGCATTAATTTTTAAATTTTTATTATCCCCCTTAATTTCTATCATCATTGCAACCTCCAATGCTTTTTTATCTTAAATAATCCGCTTTCAATGAATTACAAAAAAATACTTGAAAATAGAATCCATAAAAAAGGTATAACCCAGTAAACAATTATTAACAGATTAACAGCATACCCAATTATTTTCAATACTCTCGAAATTTTAATTTCTTTACTACTTTCATTACTATCTATTCCAAGTATTGGATTATCAAATAAAGCCGAAACAATAAAGTATCCGTCGCAATTTTTATGAAATCTAAATTGCCAAATGATTCTTAACCATAGAATCGAAATAGCCGCGGACACTTTCCAATCTATTACAAAATAATCTAAAATCAATAAAGTAGCTAAGAGAAAGGAATCAAATGCTAAACCGGCAGATAAAGCAGCCAGTCTCGATAAGAAAGACCAGACCCATATATGGGTCATAGATACAGTCGCCTTAGCTTGAACGAAATTTAATCTTAGTCCTCCTGTTCTAAAAAAATATGAACGTGAAAATATTATATGCATTAACTCATGAATTAAAGTGGTTATTAAAGAAAAAGCAATTAGATAGATTAAGTTAGCGGGTAAAGGGATTCTACTATTAATAAGAACACTTCCGCTAGGTATTCCCTTAAATAAGCTTAAGACAAGCGAAATTAATATAGAAAGTCCACCTAATATAAAAAGAGTCATACGTTTAATATTCCATCTTATATTGTTCTTCTCATCTGGAAAAGACTCTATTTTATCATTTTCGTCAATGTAAAAACCATTTTCCTGAAGAAGATGTACCGTCTCAATATCATAACAGTCTAATGAATTATTATGGATTAAAGATTTTGCTAGTTCTTCGTTAACTATAAGGGCGTCTGATTCTTTTGCTACAACTATCCAATCGCCACTCTTCAATCTTCTCCCCTTAATTGGTTTAAGAGAATGTTTTTTTTCCATTAAAAATTACGCCTTGTTTTTCGTTTTGTAGTATTCAAATATTTCCCAGTCATCTGAACGACCGTTACCACAAGTAGGGCATTCTGTGTACCTATCCCACGCCGGGTGTGTAAAAGATGAACCATCTTCAAAATTTATTTCATATTGAGTACTTAAACTTCTTGGTGGTGCGTATCCCGTAATAACTCTTACTGCCTCGTCTACAATTGCAGATGTAAGTTGGAATATTGATGGGGCATATGCAATTGAAGGAGGTGAAAAGTTGATATTTCTAAAACCTACGAATTGATCTATAAATTTCGGGTCATTAACACTAAAATGGAGGTTCAAACAATCAAAACAACCTGTTTTACCTGGTAATACAGTAAAAACCCTTCCACGACTAACTTGATGAGCTCCAAAAACACATGGTACATTAGCTTTTATTATTGCTTGATTAACAGTTCTTTGCGCTTCAAATGGAGGTTCATCAATAGCACAAATTACCAAATCCACCCCATCGGTAAATTGTAAAATATCTTCTGGAGTTTCAATTTTTTTATTATGTGATTCAACTATTAGTTGAGTATTCATTTCGGAAATAGCTTTTGCTGCCACTTCACACTTAGGCAAACCAATATCCGCTTCCCTATATAATAACTGCCGTCCTAAATTACTCTCTTCTACATTATCGTAATCTACAATAATAACCTTCTTTACGCCAATTCCTGACAAGAGGGTTAATACATTTGATCCTCCTCCACCAAGTCCTAATAGAAGAATAGTTGATTCATTAATTTTTTTTTGAAAACTAAATCTATTCCCTTCTGTTCCAGTGTATCTGCTAAAGTAATTAACATTTGCTATGTAACGTTCTTGGATACCACTTTCATGACCATCAAGTGTTTCTTCTAAAAAACCTTCGTTATCAAGTAATTGGATACCTTCTAATACCTCCCCTTTGGTAAGTTCTGGAAATAATTCCAGCATCTCTTTTATTACTTCCTCTACTTTTCTTCCATCTAATCGAGAAGCTAGCTCCCATAAATGACCATCTGGGTCACCAAACTCAGCAGTAATACCTAATTGTGCTCCAATTCTAAACTCCATTTCATTAAGTCTATATAGTGGATAAATTGCTTTGATTCGAGGTCTATCGTATTTACAATTCATAATATAGTCTCCTTATTTTAAATTTGATGAGACGACCAAGTCGAGACATCAGATTATAAAGTCTCGACTTGATCGTTGATAATTGAGTAATAAAATATTAAACAATAATCCACCATGCTGTAGCATCAACCTTTACTGCTCTACGAACTGTAACGTTTTTCATTATATTCACCTCCTTTATATAAATTAAAAACAAATTCCTAATATTAAGAATTTATTTTGTAGTATTAACTGTAATTATTGATTATATTAGGTAATAATTACTATATATGATATATAATTACAGTTAACTACTGTAAAATTACCATATATTATTAATAAAGTAAACACTTTTCTCTATTTTTTGTTTTTTTTAAACCATTATAAAACATACGTTTTTCTCACCAACTTAATTTTTAAAGTAAGTTCTGTAATAAAGTACTAGTACTTTTTTCTTTCAAAGCGAATAAAATATTATTTATTCAAATCAAAATTATATTTGATATCCACACTTCCATCTATAAGCTAGATGATGCATTGTCGGATAATAATTGCTATTTTGTTAATTTATTGACTTAACTATGGGAAGTGATGGTTATAAAAAATAGGATTTAACCTTAACATTACTTAACAACTTGCTACCTTGGACATGTGCTTTATCTGGTGAATAATCTGCTTTAATAGCCGCTTGTGTAGCATTAAATGCTTTAACATAATAAATACAAAAAAGTTCAGAGCCAGTTTTCTTGCTAATTTGTTTCTAAATTTAAGTCACATAAATTATCTGAAATATTGAATTTGCTTAATTGATAACTATTATCAATTGTTGTATATTAGATAGTAACGAACATATAATTGAATAAGGAGAATGTATAATGCAAATATACTGGACTAAAATAAATAAAATTATTGAAGAAACGCCTGAGATTAAAACGTACATGCTCGACTGTCCGGAAGGCTTTACATGGGAAGAAGGTGCTCACACCCACTTCGCACTGGAAGGTTTTAATGCTGGAGATAAACCAAACCGCGGGCTAATTCGCCATATGTCAATCTCGACTTTACCGCATGAAAATTCAATCGGTATCACAACACGTATCAGAGAACAATGCTCTGAGTTTAAAGCGATTTTAAGAAACCTTGAAGTCGGCAATAAGATTGCACTCTTTAAAACTCATTCGAATGTACCGCTTAAAAGAGATGGAAAAAATGTTTACCTGCTGTCATCAGGTGTTGGTCTGGCAACCTTCAGACCGCTTGTGCTTGATTATTTCGAACGTGCTGACAACGTCAATCAAATTCATTCCTTGAACATCGATTCATCAAAAGATTTCTTATTCACTAATATTTTCGAAACCGTTCCTGACAAGAAGTTCACATCACATTTTGTTGATAACCGAAAAGACTACTATGAAGAAGTAAAAAAACTTGCTGCTGACAAGGATGGACTTTTTTATGTTGTCGGCAGTGACGAGTTCCTCGTACAGAACATTGAAGTACTGCGTGAACAGGGCATCAAGCCGGAACAGATTATACTCGACAAGCATGAACAACAACGGCCTAAGTTTTTATCATTTGATTTGTCAATTTAAGTGAGATAAAATATTTAATTTATAAATATTAAATAGATGTTCCATTAATCATGGGCGCGATTGTTTAAGATGAGTCTAAAAAAATTGATGTCATTTCTAATGTAAAGATTAAAATTGAAGTGAACATTAGAAATAAATTCAAATAGTCCAAACTAAAGTAGCAGTTAACTTTAAACAGTTAGCTGTTTTATTAGTTTTTACTAATTGATTTTACGTTCGATTTAAAATTCGTAATCCTTATCTTTTTGTTAGAATCTGTTGTTCCGGAAATGGACTTTTACTTTAATGTATTGATAAATCTCACTTCCAATATATTACCAATATATGTAAGCGTAAATAGTCCCCACCTATTAATAAACTACCCCCTGTCAAGTAGACAGTGGAAATAATAAAAATGATTTAAGCGGCTTTAGTTCTATATTTATAGGACTGAGGCCGTTAATCGTTCTTGATATCTATCATGATTATAAAAATATATGTACTCATCCATCGCTTTAGATAGCTCCTCAAATGTCTCATACTTATGTAAATATACTTTTCACTTTTGAGTGTTCCCCAAAAAGATAAGATTCCATTGGTCCGTTATCCATACATTTACCAACTCGTGAATACTGTGTGTTATCTCAGCCTTATCTATCCTACGTTTAAATCCATGTGAAGTATATTGAAATCCTCGATCACTATGAATAAGTAGATGTTCTTCTTCGTTTAAAGTAGCTATTGCATCTAATGTTTTGAAAACTAGTCAATTATTGTTTCTGTGTCCAAATACATAGCTATTGACGCTTACCAAGTTATACCTGTGTGGATAATACGGTCATGCGCCCGTTGATTCTTGGCTGCTGTGTTTTGCCTTCTCCGGCAAACTCCAAATTGACGAACGTCTATTCTGTATTCGGGATAACAAATTTTAGTTTCATATGTTTTCGCCTCTTTCTTTTTTAACTTTCTGATTAAATTTCACATACATATATCATTTGTTGAGAGTAGAGGGAAGACCTTCCTTGCTTTGTTTGTTTCATAACATCAGCTCCCTTCGTACTTTGATTTTAAGTGGCTTAAAATGACGTATGAAGGCTTAAAATATTTTGTTTATCATAAAAGGTAAAATTAAATTTTGATGATATTTATGCAAAGTTTTATACATGCTGTAGTCGGTAAGACAGCGTTAAAATGCTGTCTTACCGACAATGTAGTGATAGAATAATAATTGAATATATTACATGAGAGGTTGAAATAGATGACAACTTATCAAGTCATTGATTTAGAAAGTTTTCCAAGAAGAGACTATTATGATTATTTTATGGCGACAGACACAACGTTTGAAATGACAGTAAAAATTGATGTTACTCGGGCAGTTAAAAAATGCAAAGATGAATCTATAAGCTTTTATGCTTACTCTATTTTTAATTTGACTAGATCGGTTAACAAGATTCCGAATTTGAGATATGCCCACATAGATAAGCAATTAGTAGAATGGCAAGAATTAGTACCAACGTTTACGAACTTTAATCAGGAAACTGAATTATTTTATAGTTTATGGTTGGAAGGATTAACAGATTATAAAACATTTGACCGTGAGTACAAAAAGCTTATAAAAGAGTATGCAAACACAACAGATATCGCACCAATGGGAGCTGTTCCCCCTAACGTGGTGAATATTTCATCAATTCCTTGGATGCATTTTGAACATTTTTCATCTCAACCAGGAGCTATCAAAAATAATTTAACACCAATGATTACCAGTGGAAAGTACGAAAAAGTTGGTTCACAGTTGCTAATGCCAGTGAATATTAAGGTTCATCATGCAACAGTAGATGGCTATCATGTGACGTTATTTTTTGAAATACTGCAACGTGAAATGAACCGTTAACTTTTAGGAGGAATAGGGAGGATTTAAAAAAAGAAAACAATCACGCAAATAAACTTATTCAGGGATTTAATAATATTGTGATGATGAAGCAAGGAAAGAGGAAATTATTAAGAATTTGTTTGGGAATGCGGACATCAACCCAAGTATAAAACATAATTTCCATTATAACTTAGGTTATAACATTCATGTTGGCAATGATTTTTATGCTGGATATATTGTACTATTTTAGATATGGCTGAAGTGATAATTGGTGACAACTGTATGATGGAACCTAATTTAACATACTACTGGAAAAAATATCTTATAAAAAACAGCTAACTTTAAACAGTTAGCTGTTTTTTATTGCCTATTCTCAGAAACAAGGACGATTAATTCAAATGGAAATGCAAGTCTATATCTCAAACCTTGGAAAATATAATAAAGGTGAACTTGTCGGTGTTTGGTTTACCCCTCCTATTGATATGGAAGACGTAAAAATTAGAATTGGTTTAAATGGCAATATGAAGAATATACCGTACATGATTACGAGTTGCCATTTGAAATTGATGAATATACACCGATTTCTAACCCCATCTTCATCCAGATGGGGTAGCTACTTTCGTAGGATATCACAAAATTCAGCGAGTGACGGGCCCCAATTTTTATATTAACCCGTACTTTACAAAACTATTAAATATACCATCTTCATCAGGAGTATCAGTAATATCATCAGCCACTAGCTTCAGAGCTTCTTTAGCATTTCCCATAGCAATTCCACGGTGAACATATTGAATCATTTCCAAATCATTCATCCCATCACCATAAGCAAATGAGTTCTTTCTATTTATATTCAAATGTTCTAATACCTTTACAATAGCTGTCTCTTTATGGGTACCTGGAATGGATAATTCTCCACTATTTTCCCCGAAGATAGGTACGGTGCTAGAAATATTGAATTTTGTTCCAAACTCTTCACTTATCTTTTCGATAGGTATGTCTGATCCTAAAAAGGAGATCTTGTTAATGTCGTCTCTTATCGAACTTTCACCTTCAATCAGCGCATCATGGAATGGAAGGATTCCTTTTTCAATTTCCTCCTTCGCTCCGGGATTTTCCTTGATTTCTTTATCAATGATGGAGCGTATATGTTTTTTGCAGTATTTACTAGCAAATAACCCACCGTTGGACTCTAAATAAAAATCAATACCATGCTGGCTAAAATAATCGACCAGATGCTGGACATCTTCAGGGTCCACGGTTTCATGTAAAATGACTTCTTGACCAACTTCAATATATCCTCCAACTGCGCCAATAATGCCATCGAATCCTATGTCCAGTATATCCTCATATAGTTCTGCTTTCGAACGCCCTGTACTGATAAAAATAAGATGACCGTTCTCTCTCGCTTTTTGCACCGCAGACTTTGCTGATTCAGGGACCACTCCATTATCATTGACGAGTGTCCCATCGATATCCATAAAAATAATTTTTTTCAACCTATCCAACTCCTGTACTACATTTATCTTACATCAATGATGAATAAATAACCTTCAATTATTCAGTGTACTTGACAATTGGAAGTAACAAATTAAATTTGTTTAGGATTCCCCGAGAGATTATAGCTTTTCTCCATTCGTAGCGATTACGTCTTTATACCAACAAAATGATTTTTTCTTTTTACGTTCTAATGTACCATTACCTTCATCATCTAGGTCTACATAGATAAAGCCATAACGCTTGGACATTTCTCCTGTTGATGCACTTACAAGGTCGATACATCCCCAAGAAGTATAGCCCATCACTTCTACGCCATCTTTAATAGCCTCTCCGACCGCATTAATATGTTCTCTTAAGTATTCGATACGGTAGTCATCCTGGATACTGCCATCCTCTTCTACTTTGTCATAAGCACCTAAACCATTTTCCACTACAAATAACGGTACTTCATACCGATCATAAAGTTCATTAAGTGTAATACGAAGACCTGTTGGGTCAATTTCCCATCCCCAGTCACTTGCTTTAAGGAATGGATTTTTAACACCACCAACCATGTTACCTTGACCGATTTCATCTGTAGTTTTTTCTTTTCTTTCTGTACGAGACATATAGTAACTTAAAGAAATAAAGTCAACAGTACCTTCTTTAATCAATTCTAAGTCGCCATCTTCCATTTCGATATTAATGTCATGTACCTTGAAATAGCGATTAATGAAAGTAGGATATTTCCCTCGAACTTGAACATCTGTACAGAAATTATTAAATAAACGACTTTCTTCATGTGCATACATGACGTTTTCAGGATTGGAATCATAGGAATAGACTGGAGCATAAATAATCATACAGCCTACTTGAGATCCCGGGATAATTCGATGTGCTGCTTTAACAGCAAGTGCACTTGCGACAAATTGATGATGCAGGGCTTGAAATGTTGGTTGGTACCTATCTTCTTCTTTTTGAATCGCAAATCCAAGTCCCATGATCGGCATCATAAATCCACTATTTATTTCGTTAAATGTCAACCAATATTTTACCTTATCTTTATAGCGGTTTAATACCGTTTCAACATATCTTTCGAAAAATGTAATCACCACACGATTTCTCCAGCCGCCATAATTTTTCACTAAGTTTAATGGCATTTCATAGTGCGATAAAGTAACAACAGGTTCAATATCATACTTTGCCAATTCATCAAAGACACGATCATAGAATGCCAATCCTTCTTCGTTTGGCTCCAGTTCATCTCCATTAGGAAAAATTCTAGACCATGCAATGGATAAGCGATAGGTTTTGAATCCCATTTCGGCGAAAAGAGCGATATCTTCTTTATACCGGTGATAAAAATCAATACCTAAATGGTTCGGGTAGTAATATTTATCTTTGTCAATCTCCCAGTCAAACCCAGGTTCACTTAATACTTTAAGCCTTTCTTTACCACCTGGTAAGACATCGGCAATATTCAATCCTTTATTACCTTCACCAAAGCCACCTTCTAACTGGTTCGCAGCCGTTGCTCCGCCCCATAAAAATCCTTCTGGAAATCTCGTATTTTTTGTCATGTAATGACCTCCTTCATTTTGTAATGCCATCCAAGCAATGTTTTTATGAGTAAACGCTTGGATAACATCTTTCATTCAAGTATTAACCTAACTTTTCTTTCGTGAACTTACTCTACAAAGCATTCTGTTTTTTCATCGTCAATGATACCATCATAATCATTATCTTTCGTAAGAGATCTACGATGTCAGCGTTATATGCGGAAGCGACGTATTCATCACCAAATAACACATCTCCTTTACCATCTACTTGAATGGAATAGACAGTCATGACAGATGCGGGTTCTTTTGTGTTTTACGAGTTAGGTTTAATCCCCCGCCTGTGAATATGTTTAGATGCTCCTCATAATTGTCACCTGGGAAAACAGCAAACTTACCTTGAAACGTATGTGATTAACAACCACCTTCGCCAGCACCCTCTCCTGAGAAGTGTTTAATCATAATAGAAATGGAATCATCGCCCGAGCCTAAATCATTCCCATCTCCATCAAATATTGACTAAGATTCATTCGTATAAGATTCCGCAAGCCCAGTAGCTAATTTACTTCCTTCACCAAACGTTCTATCTACCCGTAACCAACGAGGTTCAGTCGCTAAATCAATTTGTGCCCCTAATGCCTGGTACTCTTCAGATGATGTCTTAGAGAAATCTCGCATGATATCCGGATTGAACGTTGCTGCCAAGCCTAAATTTATGGCCAGCGTGAAATATCGCCACTGCATTATAACATCCGCCTCACCCGCTGTACTTGTTGGGTCAGAGCTAAAGTTTACCGGAATGGTTGGTTCATCTTCCGTTCCTAATTCTTCAACAAATGCTTGCATCTGGTTCGTCCATTTTACACTTGCTCTACATCGTTCGATCCTGCATGTAACACATTACGCAGGTTATCATTTTCTAAATATGCTTTTGATCGTTTGTTAAACCAGGAGATCCCATTTATGTGAACTAAATAACATCAAACCAGCAATCTGATCTACGGATAATACTTCTGCTAGTGCAATTGCACGTGCCCTCACGCCAATCTTCAAAAGTATCCCATTCTCCGGTATTATTTAAATCTATGAAGTAATAAGTCTCCCCATCTACTTCCTCAGTCAACATATGAATACCGCTACTTAATGAAAAATTAATCCTTGGCCCCGTCAGGGTTCTCCACTACACCAAATGGCGTTTCACCATCAGAGAATATGAATAGACAAGATCTTGGGCATCTTCAGCTTCTTGACTCTCTTCGCTTTCTTGGCCGTCTTGACTTTCTCCACTCTCTTTAGTAGCAGAATTACTATCTGTACAGGCACTTAAGCACTAACAACAATACCAGCAATGAAATAGATACTAGTTTACTCTTTATTACATTATTAATTCCTCCTATGTTTTTCTGACAAGTTTACTGCTTTTAATGGTGCATCTTTTCTTGCATCCATAGAAGGCTTTATTTTATTTCTCTAAAAATATAATTGGCTTTCCAACCTGAATCGTTCCCTCTTCTGCAGTTTCAATGGACGTATATTGATCAAAGTTTGTAATAACAACGGGAGTAAAAATATTATAGCCAGCTTTTTCAATTGCCTCTATATCAAACTCAATGAGCAATTGTCCTTTTTCTATTTTGTCTCCCTGAGCAACATGTGCGTTAAAGAACTTTCCTTCTAATTGAACCGTATCCATACCAATATGAACTAATAATTCTGCACCATGCTCTGTTACAATACCAATCGCATGTTGTGTTTCAAATAAAGCAGAAACCGTACCAGCTACAGGTGAAATTAACTTTCCTTCTGAAGGTTTGATTGCGACACCTTTCCCTAACGCACCTGATGCAAAAACGGAATCGGAAATGTCAGCTAACTTGAACACTTCACCATTTAACGGACTTTTTATTACTTCACTTGTTACATTTTGTTTCGTGTTATCTTCTGCTTGTGGAGCTGGTTGAGTTGATTCTTCATTTTCTTTATTTGCACCACTAAAGAAATAAGTCAGTACAAAAGCTAACACTGTTCCAACGACAGCTGCGATAAGGGCACCAATGAATGCAGCATTCATGCCTTCTTCTGGATGGATAAAGCTAGGTAACTGAAATATTCCAAGTCCCCCCATTGTATAGCCAATCGTACCAAACAGTCCTAATAATGCACCGCCAATTCCTGATGCGATTAGTGTGAAGATAAATGGTTTTTTAAGTGGTAAGGCTATCCCGTACATACCAGGCTCTGTTACCCCAAAGATAGCTGATATGATAGCTGGAGGGGTTAGTGTTTTCAACTTTTGTTTTTTCGTTCTAATCCAGATTGCTGTAAGAGCTCCAGCTAGTGCAAAGGAATGGACAAACATTAATGCTAAGATCGGGTCCCACCCCTGACTGGCAAAGTTGTTGATCCCGATTGGGACAAGTCCCCAGTGCAGTCCAAACATAACAAATACTAACCAGAAAGCACCTACAACCGCTCCAGCAATCACAGGACTTAGCTCATATAACCAAATGGTTCCTGCTCCGAGCAACTGACTTGCCCATGTAGCAATTGGACCAATGACAATAAAGGTTAATGGAACAATGATAAGTACGGTCAGCATCGGGACGATAAATGTTTTTACAACGTCTGGTACTATTTTCGCAAAAAAATTTTCAAGCTTTGCAGCGAAAAATGTAGAAAAAATAATTGGAATAACCGACATCGCATACGTCATTAAAATAATTGGAATACCAAAGAATTCAATATGAACGGGTGATTCAAATAGGGTACCTGCAAATAATGTATATAAAGGCTCGCCCGCTTGAGCACTCGGATCAAGCGCTGGATAAACTAGTGCACCCGCTATCAACATTCCTAAGAAAGGTGTTCCGCCAAATTTCTTCATTGCTGTATATCCTAGGAATATTGGCAGGAAGTAGAACAATGCATCTCCAATTGCATTTAAAACTTGGTAGGTTCCACTTGCTTCATTAAGCCAACCCGCCGCAATAAATAACGCATTAAACCCTTTGATCATACCTGAGGCTACTAATACAGCTAAGATTGGCTGGAAAATACCAGAAATCATATCGATAAATCGGTCCAATAAGCTACCTTTATCACTATTATCATCCGGGTCATCAACCGGTCTATTCAATTCGAAACCACCTTCAGCAACAACTGCTTTATAAACATCAGGCACGTGGTTCCCTATAACAACTTGATACTGCCCGCCACTTTGTCTAACCGTAACAACGCCATCCATCTTTTCCAGCACTTGTGTATTCGCTTTTCCTTCATCTTTTAGTTTGAAGCGTAAGCGAGTAATACAATGCACAACACTGTTAACGTTTTCTTTACCGCCGACATTTTCGATTATGGCTTTCGCTAGCTTCTTATATTTCATTTTAACCCCTCCAATTTTAATCTGTTTTTTTAAAATAAAAACCCGAATGCTTTTACAGACAAGATTCCATACTGTTTGTTTGCACTTTCACAGAAAAGAATGTTACTATTCTTAGTCTCTTTAAAGTACAAAAAACCCTTTTAACAAAACATTCGGGAAATGCTTGTTTATTCATTAAAGTCTTTTAAATAATCCTACTTAAATTCGATTGGTTAACCGGTGAATATGCAAAGTTAAATATAATATTTCATCATGTGAAATGGACCAGTTATAGTCTTTTTTAATATACGAGGCAATGCGCTCTGCGCATCGATATGCTTTATCATATTTCACTTTAATCTGCTCGTATAAAAACTCATCATACGTGTCTTCCAATTTTTCTTTGCGAATAAAACGCATGGCAAAAAAGCGCAAGTGTGTCAAAAATCGCTCATAATTGACTGAGTCTTCATCTAAGTCCATTTGAAAATAATATTTAACGATATTTAATATGTCATTGACCATTTCCGTCACTTGAACAGTCTTTGTCATATTCTCACCAGAAAGCTGACTATTAACAAAATGCAATGCAATGGAAGCCGCTTCGTCTTCTGGCAATTCTATATTTAATTCTTGGTTAATAATGTCCAGCGCTTCTAGCGCTATTTTGTATTCTTGCTTGTAGTACTTGCTAATTTCCCATAACAATGCATTTTTCAAATCGTATCCCAGTTTATGGCGTTCCACCGCAAAGTTCAAATGATCAATTAAAGCGACATATAAATAATCATCTAATTGGTAGGATAGTCTAGACTTGGCCAGTTCAATAATTTGATGGGCTAATTCCAAATAAATCTCTGGTATTTCTTTTAATAGTTCAGCAATCTTATTAGATATACCTTTATGCTCCAATATAAAGATCTTTTCTACCTTTTCTGGATCGATGGAATCGCCTTCTTTTTTCTGAAAAGCCAAGCCTAAACCCATAACGACAACTTCTTGATGCTGCTCATTATAAGTCAATGCTACATTATTGTTTAATATTTTTTTGATTTTCATATTACTCACACCTGAATCATATTTTAGGAAATCTGATATACAATCAGTGTATGAGGCGGACAAAGTACTAAAACCAGCTCTTCGCCCAACTCCTTTTGACTATTCTATTACTATTTCTTATCTGTCATTAATTATTCTGAAACTGTGGTAGATATTCTTGATGAGCTTCAAGCATTTCATCAAGAATTTCTTTCGCTATGGTGTCAGATGGAATGAGTGGATTAATTGTCATTGCTAGAAGTGCTGTTTGATAATTGCCGGTTACAGCAGCCTCTGCTGCAACTCTTTCAAATGATTTAATTTGCTGTACAAGACCTCTTGTTGCTACAGGTAAATCGCCAATAGCGATTGGTTTTGGACCATCTTTTGTAATAACAGAATTGATTTCAACAGCTGAGTCATCTGGAATGCTTGCAATTGCTCCATTATTAATAGTATTAACAGGCTGAATATCTCTGCGATTATTATAGATAGAATCGACTAGACTACATGCTGCATCACTATAGTAAGCACCGCCTCTTTCCTCTAATTGTGGAGGCTTGATCGTTAAGTCTTCATCTTTATATAACTCAAATAAATCTTTTTCTAGTTTTTGAACAACTTCAGCTCGAGTTCCTTCTTCCGCCGCTGCTTTACTTTCTTCTTCAAACATCTCACTTGTTTTGTAGTAGTAACGGTGATAAGGACAAGGAATCGCTTGGAGTGCTTTCAGAAAGTCTGGTTCCCATTTCAAGTCGACGATATTTCTCATCGTTCCACTTGACACGTCACCTGAAGCAATCTTTTCAATATATTGGTCGGTATAAACTTCCCCATCTAGATAGACATTTAATCCGTAAATCATATGGTTCAATCCTGCAAAATCAATTTGAATCCGCTCAGGATCAACACCTAATTGATCTGCAATCCCCATTTTCATTCCGACCGGGACATTACATAGACCAATGATTTTCTTCCAATCACTATGGCGGAGAACTGCTTCTGTCACCATTCCTGCTGGGTTGGTGAAGTTAATCAACCATGCATCAGGACATAATTCTTCCATATCTTTAACGATATCTAAAATAACCGGAATTGTCCTCAAACCTTTGAAAAGTCCACCCGGCCCATTTGTTTCCTGACCAATGACGCCATATTTTAAAGGAATACGTTCATCTTTTGCACGTGCTTCCAGTAAACCGACACGTAACTGCGTCGTTACAAAGTCTGCATCTTTCAATGCTTCCCGGCGGTCTAATGTAAGATGTACATCAATTGGCAAACCAGCTTCTTTAATCATACGCTTAGCTAAGCCACCAACGATTTCCAGTTTTTCTTGTCCTTCTGGGATATCAACTAACCAAAGCTCACGGACTGGTAAACTATCATATCTTTTTATAAATCCCTCGACTAATTCTGGAGTATAGCTTGACCCCCCACCTATTGTGACAATTTTAACGTCTTTACTCATTAAAATGACCTCCTATTACTAAAACCTCTCATTCTTTCTTTGAAAATCGATTCCTCATGCATGGGATAGCGGTGGGCAATAAAAAAACCCGAACTGTTTAAAAACGCACGTATAGCGTTTTCAAATCAATTCAGGTTATGCCCAATTAAGGTTACATTCCTTAAATTTTAAGATTAACTTATTTAATTATAGCTTTAAGTTATCACATTTTTTGATTGGTGTCAACATTTACATTAAAAAGGGTTGAGTCAAGTATTTGTAGAGCTTTTTTTCTACATTTTGCATTTCAACTACAGAAGAAAGATATGCCTTCACATCGTCTGAATTTCTACCTGTATACCAAATATCTCCATCAATTTTTTTGTAAATTAGCGTTTACTTGATCGATAACAAATTCATACTTTCTGAGAGTTATTTCCAAATTCTTAACTTCTTGTTGGAGAACATCTAATTCATTCTGTAATTTATATATTTGTTCAAGATGGTTGTTGAATATAAAATTTAAAATCGGATTAAGTTTTACAGAATATTTTATATCACTGCATTTATTTAAGAAATCTTGAATCTTACCTTGCCCCTTTTCTCCTTAATTATAAGTTAATTGAATTAAACTTTATGATGAATAATCTATCTCTTATTAAATTTCATAAAGGAATAGAAGGATATGTAGCATATTTTTACGATTGATTCTAGTAAATAACATAATTTACTTTTCATTCCAAAAGCCTAAAATAAAAAACTGAAGGTGTTAAGAATTACATGCATTGCATTATTCAGCTCATTTCCATTAAATATATTACATCCAGAATATATTTTTTTGTATAATATAACTCTCCATTATAACACCAGACTTTTAATCGATGTTACGATGATAGTATGTACGGAGGTGATTTAACCATGAATCTATAAAACCTCACAAATCGCTGAAATAATTGGAGTTCATCCCAATACAGTACGACTCTATGAAGATTTAGAACTTATTGCAAAACCTAAACGTCAAGCAAATGGCTATCGTGTTTTCACTGATCTTCACTTAGAACAATTCAGACTTGCTCGACTTGCCTTTCAAATAGAAGTGTTACAAAATGGATTAAGAAAAAAATTGTCAAAATGGTCAAGACTTCAGCATCAGGCGATTACGATAAGGCCCTTCAGCATACTCAAGAATATATACTCCAATTACAAGAAGAGCGAAAAAATGCGGAAGAAGCTATAGTAATAGTGAAAAGGCTTTTAGACGGTAAATCAATAATAAATAAACTGTACATGCAAGAAAAGAAGTTTCCCAATATCTTAACATTTCTATGGATACACTTAGAAACTGGGAGATGAATGGTCTTTTATCAGTTAAACGTAAAAAAAATGGTTATCGCGTTTATAGAGATAAAGATATTCGGCAGTTAAAAATTATCCGCTCTCTCCGTTGTGCAAATTATTCCCTTGAGTCAATTTTGCGTATGCTTAATGCATTGTCCTCAAATACTAATACAAACTTAAAAAAAGTACTTAATACACCTACGAAGAACGAGGATATTATTTCAGTATGTGATAAGTTAATAGATTCATTGAACAAAGCTGAAAGAAATGCACAGATCATGATTAATCAACTGCAATATATGAAAAACATATTTCACTAAACCCTACACTTTAACACCAGCCTTCTTGCTGGTGTTATTCTTTTATTGGACAAATTTATGTGATAAAAACAAGGAGGAAATGTTTATGCAAGCCGTCATTCATGTTGAACAGTTATCTAAGACTTATACTGGGTTGCCAGTAGTAAAAAATTTGAGTTTTTCCATAAAAAGGGGAATGGTATTTGGTTTACTTGGTGCAAATGGTGCAGGAAAAAGCACAACGATTGAGTGTATGCTAGGGACAAAAAAAGCTGATAGTGGAAGGGTTACTATTTTAGGGAAGAATCCATTGACAGAACGAAAACAATTATTTCAAAAGGTGGGTGTTCAATTTCAAGAAGCAAATTATCAAGAAAAAATAACAGTGAAAGAATTGTGTGAAGTCACCCAATCACTTTATAAAAAAACGGAAAATTATAAAGATTTATTGACACAATTTGGTATTTATGATAAGCGTAAAAATCTTGTTAGTGATCTTTCTGGAGGTCAGCGCCAAAGGTTATTCATTATTCTTGCCCTTATTCCTCAACCAGAAGTTGTTTTTTTGGATGAATTAACAACCGGACTTGACGCAAGAGCGAGACGGGATGTCTGGAAAATTCTTTCTGGTCTAAAGAAAAAAGGACTAACAATTTTCTTAACATCACATTTTATGGACGAAGTTGAAGCTCTATGTGATTGCATTTGCGTTTTAAGAAAAGGGCAGATAGTGTTTTATGGAACAGTTGAGGAAGCTATAGCTTCAAGTCCTTTTGATGAATTTGAAGATGCTTATTTATGGTATACAGAGGAGGAAATGGAAAATGAGTACTTTTAGAACAATGCTTAAAACCGAATTAAAACTTTCTTTAAGAGGAATGGATATGTTCATTTTTGCTATCTGTATGCCGCTAATAGTGTTAGTCTTACTCGGCATTATTTATGGAGATAATCCCGCTTTTAATGGAGCAGATTATACTTTTTTACAGCAGTCCTTCGGTGCACTTGTTACCATCTCCATTTTGGCTGGTGGAGTCATGGGACTTCCTTTAGTTATATCTGAATATCGTAGTAAAAAAATACTGAAACGGTTTAAGGTAACACCTGTTACACCTGTCATGATTTTATTCGTGCAAGTAGTAATTTATTCATTATATGCAGTCGTGTCACTTCTACTTCTTTATCTTGTTGCCGTATTTTTTTTCAATTTCCAAATGATTGGCTCATGGTTTTATTTTTTTGGTGGTTATTTTTTAGTTATGCTATCTATTTTTAGTATTGGCATGATGGTTGGCGGTCTCGCACCTAATACAAAAACAGCTAGTGTACTAGCAACTTTATTGTATTTTCCTATGCTTATTTTTTCAGGTGCAACATTGCCTTATGAAGTTATGCCAGAGGCACTTCAAAGAATGGCTGATATTATGCCGTTGACACAGGGTATTAAGCTGATAAAAGCGGCCTCTCTTGGAATGGAAATTGACAGTATTTTACTTCCAATCATTGTAATGGGGATTGTTGCAGTAATTTGTATAGGACTTTCTATCAAATTTTTCAAGTGGGAATAATTCATGTGATAATAACACTTTAATTTAAAACCGTTGTTTTGAGATAATGGTTGATTGTTTATGGAACAGAAAAATGGCGGTTTTAAATTTTATAATTAAAGCCGCCGTTTTCTTAAAAAAACAAGATATAGTAGTGTGTATTAAATCGCCCTTTTTAGGACACGGCGGTATGAAGGAGGTTATCGCCGTGTTTATTTATGTTTACCCTGATTGGATATCACTCGACATATCAAGAAACGTCTTGAAGTGTTATTGGATTATTATGGATGTAATTTATCAATATACAATATCTATGCCCAGCTAGCTTATGTTCAGTTTGGGCTTTTTTGTGTCTAATAAGATTTTTTTTCAAAAAAATTGCTTCTAACAAAAGCATACGTTAGCAAATGCCATTACACGCTATTCTAAAAAAGCTGGGATTCATCAAATCAGATTACATGCTTTAAGACATTCTCATGCTTCTCTGCTTATTAGTAGGGAGAAAATCCATTAATTATTAAAGACCGCCTAGGGCATGAAGATATTGAAACGACACTCGGCACCTACGGACATTTGTATCCTAATAGTAACTTTGAAGTAGCCCATAAATTGGAAGGTATTATGTCTTACCAAACAGCAACAGAAAATGAAGATACTTCACCCAAGAATCAATTCACTGCTCGTTACCTACGTAAAGAATTTAATAATGCAATAACAATGCAATGAAAATAGAGTAAAGAGCCGAAACCCTTATGAACAAAGGGGTTTCGGCTCTCCTTCTACTATTCCCACTCTGTTTTAAGCGTACAGCATATAAAGCAAAATGCTGTAATATCAAGGGTTTTGGGAGCATATAAAAACAAATAAACTGTATAGAAAATAATAACAAGTGCAATAAAAGTGCAATTTGCACCTAATCAAATACTTGTTGAATTCTGTTACGGATTCCCAAAACTCCAATATTCAAATTTTGTTAAATACAATCTTGAGGAATTAAATTGTAAAGCTAATGTGTACCACACTTTTATTATTAGATTATAGAAAAAGAGTTAGCTGTTTTATCATCATCTTCAATGCATACTGGCAAATTCGAGGTATGATTCATTGAAAAATTATTTGTGATTTTATGGCAATACTGGAAACGAAATTCTTGCTCGTATGTACGTCCCACTAAATCTTTAAACTTTATCTTAAAGAAAACATCATGCGCTTTATCATGTTTCTTACAACACGCGGAAAATTTTACAGTTTCTCCGGGAAATGCATACTGTTTATCTAAATATTCGTGTATAAAATGAATATTTTCCTTTAATCTTCCGGTTTTGAAGTAATCTTCTAAACCTCCATTTTGCGTCATTAGCTCAAGTCTTATATTTGTTGCAGACTCTCGTCCCAAGTTGATTAAAGAAATTGGTAAAATAAAGTGTTCTTCATTAGCAATATTTTTGATAAATATTTTTTCATTGAACGATAAATGAAATGAAGGAATTAGGGATATCCTACTATTGTTTTTAGAATGAAAAATTTGTTCATCTACTTCCTTTTTCCTTACATTTTCTTTATGAATCTCCCACTCTTTAGCTACTTTATTACTTTTATTACTTTTAAAGAAACTAATAATTGATAAACAGAGGGCTGCTGCTGCAATCAAATTTGAAATACCCATTAAAAACCTCCTTACTATTAGTTTAATTCTTTTGTTTCAAAAAATAGCATTATCCTTATAGATTTATTTTTGTTTTTACTTTTTCTAACTCATAATGAAACTCAGTAAAATCAGGTTCATTTAATTTCAACGTAATGTCTAAACGGAATTCCTCTCCTTCTTGAATAGAAAGAGGTATTTTATTGAATGCTTCTGTCAATTCATTCTCAAACCTTTCAATATCAGCAATTATTGAATGGCTAATATTTGAAAATGACAAAATAAGTTTTTCTGCATCTTCAGGAACTGTGGTGCTTCCTAGGTCCACTTCCCATTGGATTATTTTTTTATAAACATCTGAAATTTTATTAGCAATATACACTAAAAAATCCAAATCTGATGGTTCACCAGGGTTTCCAATAGCTATCTTAAACGCATTATTAATTAAAGATGAAAGGGCATTAACTATCCTTAATATTTGATCGTTTTTCTCGGTAATCCAGTAGAAAAGGTCTGAATAATCATTTATTGAAGAGTTAAATTCTAGAAAAATTTGATATTCAACATCCCTTTTTAATTCCTTACAGCTTTTTATATTATCAGACAGCAATTGAGAAAAAAAACGATACTCCCAACCTAGCGGTTTTTCCAGTACAATTTGTAAAGCATCTGGGCTTGTTTGTAAAACTTTATTAGATAAGTTATTTGACTTAATTTTTTTTCTAATTGTTAATGAGTCGTAGAAAAGGTACGCAAATTGATACTTTAGCCTTTCTGATATTTCACTAGCAAATTCAAATTCATGTACCCACACATTGTCTATACTCATTAATTCATCAACAAAATTGAATAATTCAGGGGTATCTACCGATGAAGAAAAATCCATCGAAGGATTGTCTCTCCATAAAGGAATATTATTTTTTATCTTTCTATCAACAAAAGCGTATATAGGAATGCCCTTTTCTTTCGCTCTTAGATATTCGAGATTTGTTACCGATTTTCCACTATCAGTGATAGCTCCATATCTAGTACCAACTATTAAAACAAAAATATCTGCTCTTTCTTGAACTGCTCTTAAACAGTTTTCGACTGTACCTAGCGAAGGATCTAAAGGAAATGATTTATATTCTGAGAGTAAGGCTTCTAAACCTAAATCTTTTTCTATAATATTTTTTAAATCATCTCTAATCTGCTTTAGATCATAACAAGTTGAACTTATAAAAACAGTGGGTTTTCTTCCAAATGAATCCATATTATTCCTCCTTTATATATTAATTTTTTAATATAAATATAATATGCGACATTATAGGCCCTTCTTAATACTATTAAATAATTAGTATCAAATCGGCATCATTATAACACATAAAACTATAGAGTTCCCTTAAAATAAGAAACCCTATGATTTTTTCTAACTCCATTCGAAATATCAATTATGAAAAAATATAGTTTTTTCTTGTATTCAAAAATACCATCTAATTTCATTTGATTGTTGTTTATCTAAAAATAGCGTTCTTGTTGCGAAATTAAAGGTGAAATATTTGAATGATAACATATTGAAAACGTCGTAACACACATAAAATAGGAAGCCTTTTGATGAAATAGGGTCTTTCCTCTTTTACTTCTCGAAACGAAATTATCAGATTCAGAAAAATATTGGGTGAAAATATAACGCAATTAGAAACAAGATTTCCATGCTCTGAACATATCAAGGTTGGTATTGGTGGAAACTTTATAGATAAATCAATGTTTGAGCCTGTTGGATTATTCACATCTGACATGCTTTTTTTTATGGGTTCATAGAAAGGGGAAAGTTGTATGATGTCTTTGAATGAACAGGATATATACGAAGAAAAGGTCATGGAATGGATCGATGATCATTTTATAATGAATGAAATTGAGATTGAAGATTTTCCGTTTTTTCCTCATGGGAAATTGATACGGGATGAAAATGGAGAAACAATGGTTGTATTTTGGTGTGTCATTTATGGGCGTGTGGATTATCGACTACAAGAAGCGTAAGGAGTGATTGATAAATGAAGATATATTTTTCTCGTTCCCCTCCCTTCTGCCCTTGCTTTCCATATGAATAAATAACCAAATATTAAAACAAGAAAAGAGGTTTATATGATGGAATTAAAACATGTCGTTCCAAATATGGAAAAGACGTTTGGAAATTTAGAATATGCAGGTGAAGGCAAAGTTGAACAGCGACGGATTAATGGACGTATGACTACTCTATCCCGGAGTTATAATCTGTATTCTGATATTCAACGTGCTGATGATATCGAAGTGGTTCTCCCCCAAGAAGCAGGAGAAAAGTTCTTTGAACATGAGGAGAAAGTAAAATTAGTCAATGCGAGAATCACCGCAGAAGGCTATAAAATCGGAGAACGTGGTTTTACAAACTATATTTTACATGCAGATGACATGGTCAAAGCATAAGGAGGAAAAAAGATGAGATTAGCACAAGGGATTATCATTGATAAAGAAAAGACGTTTGGATTATTAAAGTTTTCCGCATTACGAAGAGAAGTATTCATTCAAAATGAAGATGGTACGGTTTCAACCGAGGTAAAGGAACGCACGTATGACTTAAAGTCTCGTGAACAAGGTCGCATGATTCAAGTGAGTATTCCTGCTTCCGTTCCCTTAAAAGAATTTGATTATAATGCAGAAGTAGAAATTATTAACCCTGTCGCAGATACCGTCGCAAATGCAACCTTTCGTGGCGCAGATGTGGATTGGTACATTAAGGCAGATGATTTAGTCTTAAAGGGAAAAGCAACAACATCAACTAGTAATATTCCAAAGTCTATCCCTAGTAAAGAAAAATAATGAAAACTTTTAAAAGACGAGGGAAACGAATTCGAGCGAGTGATGTATCCCTCGTTTTTCAATATGTAGTCTTTGGGCTGGCTGGTGTATGGCTTATTTCCTTTATTCCTTTTCATCTGCCATTTTTACTTTGTACAACGTGGCAGCTTGATCTATTTCAAGCACATTTTATGAGTACGTATGGATTGGTTTCACTAGTGATTAGCCTAGTGATGGTAGCTTGCTGTGCTTTTGTTTATTATCGGTATCGTTATGATCGTATCAGGCAAATTATTCATCGTCAAAAGCTTGCCAAAATGATTATGGAAAATGGTTGGTATGAAACGAAACAAGTACAATCAAGTAGCTTCTTTAAGGACATACCAAATGGGAAAGCAAAAGATAAAATTAGTCATTTTCCTAAAATGTACTATCGGCTTGAAAAAGGATTGCTTCATATTCAAGTGGAAATCACATTGGGTAAATATCAAGATCAGCTACTCAGCTTAGAAAGTAAACTGGAAAGTGGTTTGTACTGTGAATTGGTATCGAAAGAATTACATGATTCCTTTGTGGAATATATTTTGCTCTATGACACAATTAATAGTCGTATTTCCATTGATGAAGTGGTTGCACAAAATGGTAGTTTAAAGCTCATGGATGCGATGTATTGGGAATATGATAAGTTGCCGCATATGTTGATTGCTGGTGGAACGGGCGGTGGAAAGACATATTTTATTCTCACGCTGATTGAATCGTTATTAAAAACAGATGCAAAGTTGTATATTTTAGATCCGAAAAATGCCGATTTAGCGGATTTAGCCACTGTTATGCCAGATGTCTATTATAAAAAGGATGATATGACAGCTTGTATTGACCAATTTTATGAGGATATGATGACACGAAATGAAGAAATGAAACAAATGCCGAACTACAAGACAGGAGAAAACTATGCTTATTTGGGTTTGCCTGCTCGCTTTTTAATCTTTGATGAGTACACATCGTTCATGGAAATGATCGGCAAAGAAAGCATAAAAGTGATGAGTAAGCTGAAACAAATTGTTATGTTGGGACGACAAAGTGGCTTCTTTCTTATCCTTGCTTGTCAACGTCCAGATGCAAAATATCTTGGAGATGGCATTCGAGATCAATTTAATTTTCGGGTTGCTTTAGGTCGTATGAGTGAACTTGGGTATGGCATGATGTTCGGATCGGACGTACAAAAACAATTTTTCTTAAAACAGATTAAAGGACGAGGGTATGTTGATAAAGGAGATAATGTCATTTCAGAATTTTATACACCACTTGTCCCGAAAGAACATGACTTTTTAAATGAAATTGCTAAACTAGCCCAATAAAGGCTGCCCAGTGCGGCGGCGTGCGAAGCGAAAGCCGTCGTGCTGGGCTAAGCCTGCGTGGCGACAGCCACGCCTTAACCCCCTATTTCTAACAGGGGGGTAGAAAAGCAATAGGAAACTGTTTCAAAAGCCAACAAAGCCTGATGGCACAACCGTTTAAAGCACATTACAAAGATGTCAACTTTTACACTTTAGTTGACATCTTTTTTAGTTTGGAGGAATGCACATGAATCAAGTACCTTGGTATCAACAATTAAAAGAAAAGCGATTGGAATACGGTGTATCGTAAAATAAATTAGCTGTTCATATAGGTATTTCAAGACAATATATCAGTGAAATTGAAACAGGAAAAGTAACTCCGACTCCAACATTACAAAATGCTATGTTCCAAGTTTTAGAACAATTTAATCCAGATGCTCCTTTGGAAATTTTATTTGACTATGTGCGGATTCGATTTTTAACAACCAATCCAAAACCTGTTATTGAAGAAATTTTGAAGCTGAAAATAGAGTATATGTTACATGAAGATTATGCGTTTTATTCTTATATGGAAAAATACGTTTTTGGCGATATTGTGGTGATGGTTTCGCCTGATGAGGACAAAGGTTGTCTACTCGAACTCAAAGGAAAAGGTTGTCGGCAATTTGAAAGCTTTCTACTAGCTCAACAGCGAACATGGTTTGACTTTTTCATGGATGTATTTCGTGTGAATGGGGTTTTTAAACGAATTGACCTTGCGATAAACGACAAGACAGGCATATTGGATATTCCGTTTTTGACTAACAAATGCCGAAATGAAGAATGTATCTCTGTTTTTCGTAGTTTTAAAAGCTATCGTTCTGGTGAATTGGTGCAAAGTGAAGAAAAGCCTGATATGGGCAATACATTATATATCGGGTCATTAAAAAGCGACGTATATTTTTGCGCCTATGAGAAGGATTATGAACAATATGTAAAGCATGGAACATCACTCGAAGATACAGACATCAAGAACCGTTTTGAAATTCGCTTAAAGAATGATCGTGCTTATCATGCAATTGTCGATTTAATGACATATGAAGATGCTGGACGAACGGCCTTTTCCATTATTAATCGCTATATCCGTTTTGTCGATAAAGACGAGAAGAAACGTCGTAGTAGTTGGGAAATCAATAAAGAATGGCAACGGTTTTTGGATTTAGGCGTGAATAGAAAAATTTCTTTAACAACAAAACCTGAACCTTATACGTTCGATAAGACGTTAAGGTGGCTTGCACGACAAGTCGCTCCCACGTGGAAACTAGCAACAAAACTTGATGAAATCAATCAAACGACTGTAATAAAAGATATGTTAGATCAGGCAACCTTAACTAAACGCCATCAACAATTATTAATGCAACAGGCACTTGCGACAGAAGAAGTAATTAAACAATAGATTGGAGAGATTCCATGAAACTATTGAAGTACACTTTTATTACAATCGTGAGCGGTGTCATTTTATGATTTATCGAATGTATGCGTCAAGTGACAAAGTATTAGATGACGAAAGGAGAAATGAAAGATGAATTTTGGGCAGAATCTCTATAACTGGTTTTTAAGTAATGCACAGTCTTTAGTGTTGATGGCGATTGTTGTGATTGGGATTTACTTGGGATTTAAGCGTGAGTTCTGCAAATTGATTGGCTTTTTGATCGTTGCCTTAATTGCAGTAGGATTAGTCTTTAATGCAAGTGGAGTGAAAGATGTATTGTTGAACCTATTCAATCGAATTATAGGGGCATAGATGTTACAATAGATTGAGATTATAGTATCGTTTATTCAACTAATGAACTAGATTAATTAGAATGACAGGAGCGGAAAATGAAAGATTTTCATACAATATTATCTTTTTTAAATAAAATAATATATAAGCCGAACCACTTAACATTAGAGTTGGTTCAAGAAGAAAGACAAAATTCTAAGTATGGTGCTGGAACATTTAAATTATCTTCAGGATTAGCTTCTAAATCAATACGATTTAGAGTTGCTAATATAACACCTACTAAAATAGGGCAATTTGTTGCTTTTTGGGAAAAAGATAGAAATAATAAAAATCAACCTTATTCATTTGAAGAAGCACATGACTTATTGGTTATAACTACCTTTAAAAATGATAAGGAGTTTGGACAATTTATTTTTCCAAAGGAAATTTTATTCAAACAGAATATTCTTAGGTCCAGTTCAACAAAGGGAAAAATGGCAATAAGAGTTTATCCTAGATGGGATATTCCAACTAGTAAACAAGCTATGAAAACTCAAGAATGGCAGTTACCCTATTTTGTTGATATGAGTGATCAAAATAAATTACAGATAGACAAAATGCTAGAACTTTATTCCTTGTAACTCTCCGAAAAGATGTATAAATGTTTGTTCTGAGTTTTTTAAAAAAGATATCACTCCCTTTATACAGATTAAACTTGAAGCGAATAGTAGAAAAAGAAACAGCTAACTTCCTAACTAGTTAGCTGTTTTTTTGTGTTTATTTTTATTATTAAGGATGTGAAAATTTTATGGAAATGCAAGTTTACATTGCCAATCTCGGAAAATATAATGAGGGCGAACTGGTTGGCGCTTGGTTTACACCACCTATAGATATGGAAGATGTAAAAGAGCGTATCGGATTAAACAGCGAATATGAAGAACATGCCGTGCACGATTACGAACTGCCATTTGAAATTGATGAATATACACCAATTACTGAAATCAATCGTTTATGTACGATGGTACAAGAATTAGAGGGTTCGCCTATTTATCATGAACTTTCTGAAATTCAAAGTTACTGGTTTGATAATTTAGAAGAATTACTAGAACATCGAGACGATATTATGCATTACCCCGATTGTGAGAATATGGCAGATGTCGCAAGGTATTTTGTTGAAGAAACAGGAGCACTTGGAGAAGTTCCTACCAATCTACAAAATTATATTGATTATGAAGCCTTTGGACGTGACTTAGAAATAAGCGGGAATTTTCTTGTCACTTCTCATGGGGTTTTTGAGTATACCAATTAATTAATAAAAGTAATCCATTGACATTTTCAGATAATCACTTAAGAATATAGTCAGTATTACTGATTATATATCGAGGTGATTACTTTGGTGGACGTTAACCAATCTTGGGGATATCAATTAAGTAAGATAGCTCAAGAGATGGGAGAAAGTTTTGCAAAAGAGTTAACAAATTATGAGCTTACATCAAGAGATTTTGGGATTCTATCTACGATTTATAATAACGAAAGCTTAACCCAGAAAGATATTGGATTATTGCTGAAAGTGGATAGAACGACAATGGTACAACTAATTGATGTTTTAGAATCTAAAAATTTAGTAAAACGTGTTAGTAATCCAAATGACAGAAGGGCTAACTTCATTCAAATCACAGAGGAAGGCCTTTCTATCTTAGAAAAAAATCAGAAAAAACTTGAAATCTATGAAAAACACGTTGTCTCTCAAATGTCAGCCGATCAAAAGAAGGTAATTCATGATATCTATCATTACCTACAAAAGGAGGAATTTGATAATGAATAAAATAGAATATTTAGAAACTCATTTAGAACTAACATTAAGTCCTATGGATTATATGGGACATGTCAAAAATAATCCTGATTCTTGTACTTTAGTTGATGTTCGAAATGCTCCACCACATTTAAAAAAGGAGAAGATTCAAGGTGCGATTGAAATTCCTTTGAATGAATTAGATCAAAGGCTGGAAGAACTCCCCAAAGATAAACTGATTGTTGTATATTGCTGGGATACATGGTGCAACATGGGTAAGAAAGCAAGTCTTCTTTTATTACAAAATGGATATGAAGTGAAAGAACTATTTGGGGGCATTGCTTCATGGAAAACACTTAAATTTCCAGTAAAAGCTTTATAAATAAGAATAAATTATGAAAGCAGCTTGTTATCGTACAGGCTGCTTTTTCTATTGATGAAAGGGTGATTTCATTTGAAAAAACTAAAGAACTATACCCGAATTTGGTCAGTTGAAAAAGTGATTTATGCGATTAATGATTTTCGTTTACCTTTTCCCGTAACATTCAATCAAATGTCATGGTTTGTACTTTCGCTCTTAATTGTCATGTTGTTAGGGAATCTTCCTCCACTTTCTTTGATTAATGGAGCGTTATTAAAATATGTCGGAATTCCAGTTGGTTTGACATGGTTTATGAGTCAGAAAACATTTGATGGCAAAAAACCATATAGTTTTCTCAAGTCTGCATTGACCTATTGGTTTCGACCTAAAGTTACGTATGCAGGAAAACCTATCAAACTACAACATGTAAAGGTAAATGAAAACTTAACGGCTGTCAGGAGTGAAATCCATGCGTTATCCGATTAAATATATTGAAAACAATCTTGTCTTTAACCATGACGGGGAATGTTTTGTGTATTATGAATTACTCCCTTATAATTATTCGTTTCTTTCACCAGACGAAAAAATACAAGTACACGATCACTTCCGTCAATTAATTGCACAAAATCAAGATGGAAAAATTCATGCTTTACAAATTAGTACGGCAAGCAGTATCCGATCGGTACAGGAGCGAAGTAAAGAGTTAGTGACAGGACGATTAAAAGAAGTTGCTTATGAGCGTATTGATGACCAAACGGAAGCCCTAGTTTCTATGATTGGTGAACATCAAGTAGACTATCGTTTTTTTATCGGTTTTAAACTGTTGCTGAATGAAGAAGAAGTCAGTATGAAAGCAATGGGAAAAAATATTAAAAATTCACTATCTTCATTCGTCCGTGATGTAAACCACCACCTAATGGGGGATTTTGTCTCGATGCCACATGAAGAAATGAGACGTTTTTCTAAAATGGAATCGTTATTACAAAACAAAATATCTAGGCGTTTTAAAGTACGCCCTCTAGATAAAAATGACTTTGGCTATCTGAGTGAACATCTTCATGGACAAACGGGAATTGCTTATGACGAATATGACTATGCCCTACCTCTAAAGAAATTAAAAAGGGAAACTTTAGTGAAGCGTTATGATCTGATTAAACCGACTCGTTGCTTGATTGAGGAAAATCAACGTTATTTAAAAATCGAACAGGAAGAACAGACAACATATGTGGCTTACTTTACGATTAA
Organism: Virgibacillus proomii; assembly: GCF_900162615.1. Lineage (NCBI taxonomy): Bacteria > Bacillati > Bacillota > Bacilli > Caryophanales > Bacillaceae > Virgibacillus > Virgibacillus proomii. The sequence continues at coordinate 357,312 of NZ_FUFN01000009.1, forward strand.
TTCGATTGTCGGCGATCTTGAGTTTCCATCGGATGAAATCTTTTATTATCAACAACAACAATTCGATTTTCCAATCGATACCTCCATGAACGTAGAAATTGTAACGAACAAAAAGGCATTATCTACCGTTCGGAACAAGAAAAAGGAACTCAAAGACTTGGATAACCATGCTTGGGAATCCGATAATGAAACAGGCAGCAATGTCATCGATGCGTTGGAACAGGTAAATGAATTAGAAGATGTGCTCGACCAAAGTAAAGAATCGATGTACAAGTTAAGTTATGTCATTCGAGTATCTGCTTCTAATGTAGACGAACTTAAACAGCGTTGTAATGAGGTAAAAGATTTTTATGATGATTTAAACGTAAAACTTGTTCGTCCATTTGGAGATATGATCGGTTTACACAGTGAATTTATCCCAGCCAGTAAACGGTATATGAATGATTATATCCAGTACGTGACTTCTGACTTTTTGGCAGGACTTGGATTTGGTGCAACACAAATGCTAGGAGAAACGGAAGGTATTTATTTTGGTTACAACTTAGATACTGGAAGAAATGTGTATCTTAACCCAAGCCTAGCCAGTCAAGGTGTGAAAGGTTCCGTCACCAATGCGTTAGCTTCTGCTTTCTTAGGTTCACTTGGTGGCGGGAAATCATTCTCTAACAACTTACTAGTCTATTATGCCGTACTGTATGGTGGTCAAGCCTTAATAGTTGACCCAAAAGAGGAACGGGGAAACTGGAAAGAAACGTTGCCTGAAATTGCTCATGAAATAAATATTGTTAATCTAACGAGTGAGGAAAGCAACAAAGGACTACTTGATCCTTTTGTTATTATGAAAAAGAAAAAGGATTCGGAAAGTCTTGCGATTGATATTCTTACCTTTCTCACAGGTATATCCAGTCGGGATGGAGATAAATTCCCTGTATTACGACGAGCGATTCGAGCTGTTGGTCAACAGGAGGAACGTGGTTTGCTTCTTGTGATTCATGAACTTAGAAGTGATCCTAACCCGTTAGCTGGTCCCATTGCTGACCATATCGAAAGTTTTACCGACTATGACTTCGCTCACCTTCTGTTTTCGGATGGGACTGTGGAAAATTCGATTAGTTTAGAAAAACAATTGAATATGATTCAAGTGGCGGATTTAGTATTACCAGATGCGGAAACAGGTTTTGAAGAATATACGACGATGGAGTTGCTTAGCGTCGCTATGCTGATTGTTATTTCTACTTTTGCATTAGACTTTATCCATTCCGACCGTAGCATTTTCAAAATTGTTGATTTGGATGAAGCATGGAGCTTTCTACAAGTCGCACAAGGAAAGACTTTATCTAACAAACTAGTACGAGCAGGTCGTGCAATGAATGCTGGTGTCTACTTTGTTACACAGAATGCGGACGATTTAACCGATGAAAAATTGAAGAATAACATCGGTGTAAAGTTCGCCTTTCGTTCTAGAGATATGACAGAAATAAAGAAAACCCTTCAATTCTTTGGTGTGGATGCGGAAGATGAATCGAATCAAAGACGATTACGGGAACTGGAAAACGGACAATGTTTAATTCAAGACTTATATGGACGTGTGGGGATTATTCAAGTCCATCCTGTCTTTGAAGATTTATTTCATGCTTTTGACACGCGTCCACCGACACAGGAGAAGAAAGGTGGCGATTAATTTGAAAAAACAAAAACTAAAAAAGATAGTTATAACGGTAGTGCTGATTAGTGCTGCCGTTTTTCTATGCCTTCTTTTACTTGGAACATTTGCTCAAGCAGCTGGATTAGTAGATGATACGGTATCAGAAGATAATTTGTATTCTAAATATGCCCTTGACCATTATCAATTAGATTTTTATGTGGACACAGGTTGGGATTGGCTTCCGTGGAATTGGAATGATGGAATCGGAAAACAAGTCATGTATGGGCTATACACGATAACAAACTTCATCTGGATTATAAGTTTGTATTTGTCTAATGCAACAGGCTACTTAATTCAACAAGCCTATTCTTTGGATTTCATTTCGCAAACGGCAGACGCCATCGGGAAAAATATGCAAACATTAGCTGGGATTACGGCAAGCGGGTTTAGTAGTTCGGGCTTTTATGTTGGCTTTTTGCTCATTTTTATTTTAATAATCGGGATTTACGTGGCTTATACAGGCTTAATGAAACGAGAAACGACGAAAGCATTTCGAGCGATTCTAAACTTTTTAGTAGTGTTTATTTTGTCAGCTTCTTTTATCGCGTATGCACCAACGTATATTACTAAAATCAATGACTTTTCAGCTGATATTAGTCAAGCAAGTTTAGATTTGGGAACAAAAATCTTAATGCCTAGCTCTACTAGTCAGGGAAAAGATAGTGTCGATTTGATACGAAATAACCTTTTTTCGATTCAAGTGGAACAGCCTTGGCTGCTGTTGCAGTTTGATGATTCAGATAAAGAGACGATTGGCGAAGAACGTGTTGAAGCTCTAGTTTCTATCAATCCTGATACGAATAATGGAAAAGATCGGGAAGATGCGGTCAAAGCAGAAATTGAAGATCATGACAATAAAAACTTAACCATTACGAAGACCACCACACGTTTAGGAATGGTCTTCTTTTTGTTTCTATTCAATATCGGGATTTCAATTTTTGTATTTCTTCTATCGGGAACGATGATTTTCTCGCAAATTCTGTTTATTATCTATGCGATGTTTTTGCCCATTAGTTTTTTACTTTCCATGATACCGACTTTTGAAAACATGGGAAAACAAGCGATTATGAAATTGTTTAATGTGATTATGCTTCGGGCTGGAATTACATTGATTATTACAATTGCCTTTAGCATTTCATCTATGCTTTACAGCTTAACAACAAGTTATCCGTTTTTCTTGATCGCCTTTTTACAGATCGTGACGTTTGCAGGCATTTATATGAAACTCGGTGATATTATGAGCATGTTTAAACTACAAAGTAGTGACTCGCAACAAGTTGGACGTCAAGTCATGCGTCGTCCTTACCGAATGTTTAATCGGGGCAGTCGTCGATTACAGAGAACAATTGGACGCACCCTTGCAGGGGCAACAGCTGGAGCAACCGCCGGGGCAATGGTAGGGAAATCAAAGCAAACAAAAGGTTCCTTCTCCCCACTTCGACCATTACAGCGACTAACATCAACTTCAAAAAATAATAAAGAACGCCCAAATGACAATACAAAACGAACATCTTTAAGCCAAAAAGTGGGTCAAGTAACAGGGAAAATGGTTGGTGCGAAAAATCAGTTCCGTGCGAATATAGATCACCGAAAAGAACAACTGCATGATTTGCCTACTACTGCTCAATATGCGGTGATGCAAGGAAAAGAACAGCTTATAAAACCTGCCCGTGATTTTAAAGAAGGTATGAAGCAAGCAAAGAAAAAAAGACAAAAAATAGATGCAGACCGTCAAGCAAAACATCGTCAAACCATTGCAGATAGGCGGCAAGCATTGGATAAAAAACGTACCCCTTCTCGAAAGACTGCCAGTTATGAACGACCAATCACGCATGATGCCAATGAATCTGTACATCAAGATAGATTAAAGAACCCAGCTGTTCAACAAAAACAAGAGACAAGACCTGTCACAAAAAACGAGCATATGAAGCAATTCAAATTACAACGACAGTTATCGAGCCCAGACAGAAAAGAACATTTTACTGATCATCCCAAACAACCTGTTAAAAAAGAAAATCGATCTCTCAATACAGAACGTTCTCAACCAAAAAATAGTCGGACAATCATCAAGCGTCCTTCTAAACCGTTGAAACGTACAAATCAGAAGCAAATCACCAAGCGTTCAATCCATGCTGTTAGGAGGAAACACTAATGAAAGTCATGAGATTAAAGATCAAGTTAATTGCTGGAGGAATAGGTTTTCTTGCCTTTTTAGGGCTGTTAACATTTGTAGCTATTTTTATTTCAAATGAAGAACATTCATCAGACAACAGGGATTTTATTCATGATATAGGCGATGTATCGCTCTCCGAAGATGTGTTAAAACATCAGCCAATGGTAGAAAAGTATGCACATGAATATGGAATTAGTGAGTATGTCCCTACACTACTTGCCATTATTCAAGTAGAGAGTGGTGGAAAAGTTCCAGATGTGATGCAATCAAGTGAATCACTGGGACTTCCACCCAATTCTTTAGATACCGAAGCTTCAATTAAACAAGGAACAAAATACTTTTCAAATTTATTACATCCCGTAGAAAAAAATGGGGGCGATATTAATGTAGTCATTTCAAGCATACAACTATGGCGGTGCATTCATTGATTATGTCGCGAATAGAGGTTCTCAGTACAACTTTGAACTTGCAGAGAATTTTGCAAAGGAACGTTCAGGTGGCAACAAAGTCACATATTCGAATCCGATAGCAATACAGAAAAACGGCGGTTGGCGTTATGGCAATATGTTTTATGTCGATTTAGTGGGTCAATATTTTATTTCGCCACAATTTGATGATGAATTAGTTCAGAGTGTAATGGATGAAGCTTTAAAGTATGAGGGATATCCCTATGTCTTTGGAGGGGACAATCCGAGCACTTCTTTTGATTGTAGCGGACTGACACAATGGAGTTACGAGAAAGCAGGGATTAATTTACCACGAACAGCACAGCAGCAATATGATGCAACCGAGTCGATTCCCTTATCAGAAGCAAAACCTGGGGATTTAGTGTTCTTTCACTCCACGTATAATGCGGGAACTTATGTCACCCATGTTGGAATCTTTCTTGGAAATAACCAGATGTACCAAGCGGGCGATCCGATTGGTTATGCAGATTTAACTACTGCTTACTGGCAAAAACATTTAATCGGAGCTGGACGTATTAAACAATAGAAAGGATTGAATCAAATGAAAAGCTTTTTTAAGAAAAAAGAAAAACAACCGCTAGCAACAAAACCTAAAAAAACAAAAGTACGGACTGTTGGTACACGCAAAAAAACAGTGACTATTTTATGGATACTCTTAATTGGAAGTCTTGCCTTTGGAATTTACAAAAACTTTACAGCGATTGATCAGCATACCGTTCATGAAAGAGAAATCATTGAAACTAGAATCATAGATACGAATGCGATTGAAAGTTTTACGAAAAACTTTGTGAAAGACTACTACACTTGGCAAAACGAAAAAGATTCCATTGAACAACGGACTGAAAAAATCAATGACTACTTGACAGAGGATTTACAAGCTTTAAGTACCGATACGGTAAGAGATGATATTCCGACTAGTTCCAGCGTGAGTAATATTGATATCTGGTCTGTGACACCAGAAAGTGATAATACCTATGTGGTTGTATATTCGGTAGATCAAAAGGTTACAGAAGATAAAGATAGCCAAAGGATTCGTTCCACCTATCGAATCTTGCTTCATCAAGATAATGCGGGAAACTTAGTTATTATACAAAACCCTACCTTATGGAGCATACCGAATAAATCGGATTATGAGCCAGAACAGCCTGATAGCAATGGAACAGTAGATTCCGATACGGTGCAAGAGGTAACAGAGTTTTTAGAGACATTCTTTGCATTTTATCCGACTGCGACTGATAAGGAACTTGCTTATTATGTGAAAAATAATGCCTTGCCACCCATTAATCAAGAATATATCTTTTCCGAATTAGTCAATCCAGTCTTTCAGAAAAAAGAGAATCAGATAAAAGTTTGGGCCACAGTAAAATATTTGAATGAAAGAACCAAAGCGATACAAATTTCACAGTATGAATTGTATTTAGAGAAAGATACTAATTGGATGATTGTAGAATAAAATAACCTAATATATCTACACGTATAAAAGCACACCATTTATTTCTGAGAAAATAAAAGGTGTGCTAATTTATAGACGATTCAATATAAACTGGTACTTTAAATGATACTTAAAAGAAATTTTGATTAGTTGTTAAAAAGCATTGTTATATCAGAATATATTTATCATCATGTACCATTAATAATAAATTTAGTAATTTGTTGAGTCCATCTAACTATTTCTCGGTAATGTAATTATAAAGGTAGTACCTTTTTGCAATACGCTCTCTACTTGTATATTACCATCATGTGCTTCGATTAATTGTTTCACAATTGCCATACCTAAACCTGTTCCATCCGATGGTTGATCGGTCGTTGTGCCGCGAAAATAACGATTAAATATATTCTCTTTTGTTTCTTCGGTCATCCCTTTACCATCATCTCGAATATGAATGACAACATGTTCTTTATCACAATCAATGAGCGTCAAAATGTTTGCAGGCTCATGATTATGAAGGATCGAATTCATATAAATATTTATAAAGGCACGCTTTAATAAATGAGCATCAAATGCAATTCGTATGTCCTCTGTCGTCGTCTGTAATTCAAAGTGATGTTGCTGTGAATACAATTCATTGCTAACATCGGCTAACACCTGTTGAATGAACATCACAATATTTTGTGATGTTCGATGAACCGGTACCTTTTGTGAACCATCAAAACGAATGGCTAAACTTAAGTCTTGCACCAGTTGTTCCATATGTGTGCCTTTATCGTGAATCTCTTGAATAAATTTATGTTGTTCCTTATTTGACCAATTATAATCTACGTTTAGCAGCAATGTAGAATAACCCTGAATATATGTTAATGGTGTTTTTAAATCGTGTGAAATACCTGCTATCCAATCACGCTTTGCTATTTCTACTTGCGCACGTTCAACCTTCGCTTTTTCTAGCTGTAAACGCATATCCTCAAGCTGTGTGAATACCTCTTGGTATAATCTATATTGCATTTTAAATTTACCTTGTCGTGTACACATCTTTTCGTATTCACCAAACTGAGAAAGGTTTTCATAAGCAAGTTGGTTGATCCATTTCATTATAAGTAGTAGAGGACGTCCGAAATACCAACCAAATAACAATAAACAAACTATCGTCACAATGCTTATAAAAATGAGCACTATCCATTCATAACGTTCATCGCCAAGTCCTAACTTCGGCAAAATAACTTCTATAACAATTGGCACTGTTATACCTAACAGAAGGATCCACATACTAAATACTAATAGTAAATGTATGATAAAACGTTTTTCAATTTTCAAAGGAAATCACCTGTTGGTGGAATGAATTTATAGCCAATTCCTCGCAAATTAACAATGATTTTTGGCTGTCCTGTATGGTCGTTTAACTTTTTTCGTAATTTAGCAATATGAATCGTCACTGTTTTTTCCACCCCAAATGCTTCTTCTCCCCAAACAGATTCATAGATTTGAGGTACTGTAAACACATGGTTCGGATGTTTACAAAAGAAATGGAGGAGTTCTAATTCTTTCGCCGTTACTTCCACCACGTTACCTTTTACAGTTAATAATGCTTCTCCAGGTGAAAAAGCAAATGTGTCGTACGAAAAAATGTTTGGCTCAGTCTCTAAATCCCGTCCTTCATAGTCTCGTTGACGACGCAAAATAGCCCGTATTCTTGCAATGACTTCAAGCGTGTTAAATGGCTTTGTAATATAATCGTCACCACCAACGCTCAGTCCTGTTAATTTATCAAAATCACTTGAACGTGCACTAATAAATAAAATGGGTGTTGTTGTATGAAGGCGAATCTCTGTGCATAGTGAAAAACCCTCCCCATCAGGAAGCATAACATCGAGTAATATAATATCAAAATCTTGCTCGCTTAATGCTTGAAGTGCATCCGCTTTCGTTGAGACAGTCGTTATATGCGAGAAATGTTCTTTTCTTAATGTAATTTCTAATAATTCTAAAATACCAACTTCATCATCAACAATTAGAATTTTAGTATCATCTATCATATTCAATCCCTCTTTCCTTATTATATCTTATCAAAATTTTTCTTATCAAACTAACCTAAAGGAAAAAGTTACGTACAGTTTCCTTCTAGTTTACTTTATTTTTACTTTCATCTTTTAAAATGTACACAGTAGGTTACAGCATATGGTCTAGATGAATCAGTCTTGGTAAGGTTGTCCTGAAGAATTAATAAACATTTTTTGTATTTACTTCATTAACAATTGTTTTATCTTGTTATTACTTTTTATTTTTTGACTTATTAGAAATGGAGGTGTAATCACAGTTTGTGTTAAGTTTTTTAAATATTAGTTTTGTGGGGATTTTTAGTATATAGTTTCGGAAGCTTTAATCAGTAAATATGTTAAAATACGCTCTCTTGTAATAAGTTTTAGTGATTGTCAATTCAAAGATATATTTCGATTTAGGGGTGGAAGTTTTGAATGATCTTTTAGAAGTAAGAAATATAAGAAAAAAGGTTAAAGAAAAAGAGTTAATAAAAGATTTAACATTTAATTTATCCTCTGGAGAAATTATAGGATTAATAGGTGCTAATGGTGCGGGGAAAACTACTATTTTAAGGGCGCTTTCTCAATTAGTTTCTGTTGATGGTGGTGAAATTAAATATAATGGAATAAATGTTTTTACTACACCAATTGATTACCGAAAAAATATTGGTACTTTAATAGAAACTCCAAGTTTTTATAAAAAATTAACAGGACTTGAAAACATAAAATTGTTTATGCAATTATATAGAAAAAGTGATGCCCATCTTATTAATGAAGTAACCAAAGAGCTGAATTTATATGAACATTTAAATAAAAAAGTAGAAATTTACTCCTTAGGAATGAGACAGAGACTAGCATTAGCCCAATTAATAGCGATACAACCAAAGATACTGCTACTAGATGAACCAATGAATGGTTTAGACCCTGAAGGGATGATTGAATTTCGAAACATTTTACTAGAACTCAAATCAAAAGGAATGGCTATTTTAATATCTAGTCACTTATTAAGTGAATTAGAAAATGTTTGTGATCGTTTTTTATTTGTTAAAAATGGGAGTGTCAGAGAATTAAATGTAGAATCGAGTGATACTATTAGTAAAACCTATTTATTAAAAGAAATAACCCCATTAATAACAAAAATAACAAATAAATTTAATGTAACGATAGATGATAATAAAATCATATATATAGCATCATCTACCAATCATAAGCAATTATTAAAGTATTTAGTAGATAATGATTTGGAAGTGCTAAATATAAATGTTGATAATGATTTAGAACAATCTTATATGAATATTTCATTGTTGGAGGAGTAACAGAGTATGTTTAATCTTTATAAGATAGAAATGAAAAAGATATTTAAATCAAAGGGTTTTGTTTATGGATTTCTTTGTATATTATTAGTAGTTCTGATCCTAGGTATACTTATGAAATCATTTCTCCCAGATAATCCAGGTGAAAATTGGGAGTCCCAATTAAAAATTGAGCAAAAAGAGGAAGGTAATAATCCACAAGATGAAACACAAGGAATCTATTTCTCTGATCAAGTTAAACATAAGGATGTTTATTTGGAAAAGGGCATTAATCCTTATGAATGGAATAGTTGGAGATTCTCAAATAGCTTATCCCAGAATGGAATGGATATTCTTATATCGATAGTTGTAATTATTATAGCTAGCTCGTTAATTACCTCTGAATATCATCAAAATACAATGAAGAATCTGGTTGCTACTCCTAATAGAAGAAGAGATATTATTATATCGAAGTTTTTAGGTGCTCTTACAGTAGTTTTTATTTTATCAGTTTTTTATTATATTATAACTATAATTGTCGGAAGCTTGTTTTTTGGAGTTGGGAGTCCAAACTATCAATTAATAACACAAAATAGTGAAGGTTACTTTGATACAATTAGCGTATTGTCTTCAAGTATGTTAATTCTGTTATTAAGAATGATTGTTGTAATATTCGTTGCAGTATTTACTTTTACTATTTCATTAATTGCAAAAAATCAGGCTCTTGCAGTAGGTTTAGGAACTTTATTCCTTTTTGCTGGGAGTATGATTGGTGGATTGAAAATTTTGAATGATCTTGCATGGTATAAATTAACCCCGTTTCCACATATGAACTTAGTGAATTATGTGAATGCAGAAGTTGGACAATCAATAGAGGGGTTAGCTTTACCATATTCATTACTAATAATATCTGTGTATTTTATATTCTTTTTATCAGTAACCATAATTAAATTTAATAAAGAAGATATTTTATGATTTTGGGGGATGTTTTTAATTTTTTCTATTTCTGTAATGATTATAATGTTGGTGGTTTATCAGGAATTAAATCTAACTTAAATTCGACATCAAAAAATCAATTATAAATAGGAGCTGATTTTCAGAGCTTACGGTATCTATCTTCACGCACTAATACAGCAAGAAACCGTTGTTTGTTGAAAGCAAAACTATATACAATTAAGACTTAAACGGCGGTTTTGAAAATAACAAAATTCAAAACCGCCGTTTTTCTAAAATAATAGAATTATGGAAGGTGTATTAAGTATGTTCTTTTTTTTAGGGACACGGCGGTATAAAGGAGGTTATCGTCGTGTTTATTTATGTTCATCTATTAAAAACGTTACTTGATATAAAAATTGTTTTAAATAACTTTGAATTGATTACAGTTTTAGTGTGCAAACAAATGTCATATGATAAAATGTTTCTTTTTATGCCCAACTGGCTTATATTCAGTTGGGATTTTTTTGTACTTACTAAGAGCTTTCCGCAAAAAACATCCTCTATCTTTGGCATTTCATAAAAAATCTTGTTGAAGGTTATGAAAGGGGAAATCATCACCCACCTTTGCAGTTGCGAAGGGAGAGGAAATGCATGATAGAACCAGATCGTACCGAGTGGCAAGTTCGTTGTGCCTTTAATGCTTTTTGGAAACGTGTATTGAAGAATGAAGCAATTAATATTTTCAATGAAAGACAACAACGACAAGAAAAAGAGATGACATTTTCTGATCTCACACCGCAAGAAGAAAATCAACTCTTTACCTTAGATAAGCAATATGAAGGAGAAGAAGGACAAAGTTTTCAAGTGGCTGGAAAGAAAATCACTCCGAAATTACTTGCTGAAGCAATGCGTACCTTGCCAAGAGAAAAGCGTATCACTGTCCTACTATACTATTTCTTTCAACTGTCTGATGTGGAAATTGGTCAACTACTCGAAATACCACGTAGTACAGTTCAGTATAGACGGACAAGCTCTTTTGAACGGTTAAAACGATTTTTGGAGGAACATGCAGATGAATGGGATGATTATTAATTCTAATACTGAAAACAACGAACGTGGCTTATTACCATATCCAATTATTATAGCTGCAAATAAGGGTGAGCCAGAAGCAATGAAAGTAGTTGTTCTGCATTATGGAAGCTACATGACAAACTTATCTATGCGTAAGCTCCGTGATGAACAAGGAAATACTTATTGGGGCATCGATGAAGATACACGCGAACGCTTACGAGCAAAGCTTATGCAATCTTTTTTAGCTTTCAAGATTTGATGAAATAATGGTTAGGTTTTCCCTTTCATTAATCATAATTTGATCTTTGACAAAGAAAGCATGGAAGATAACGCCATGCCGTATAAACAAAAAATCAGATACGTTCTACTGATGATGAGCCACTTGATTCATACGCCACGACTTTCGTTAGAAACGAGCGATAGTCTATGAATCTAATGCAATCGTGGTGGGTTGCTGGCGAAAAACCCATCAGTTAGGATAATGATACTCCCCTACCGTTATGGTTCGAGCGTTCAAAGCGTCGCAAACTATAAGTAGGGCTGGAAGAAATACTTGCAGGGGTGAAATTCCCGTGGAGCTGCACCAGTGGCCGTCTGATTTTTAGCTTTCAGTTTATCAAGATAAGTTAAAGTAACCATCAAGTTGTGAAACTAGGAGGTGTGTGGCATGTTTCATGCTATAACTGGAATGGATTTAAAGACATCTTTTCGGAACCCTTCTTTGCTTATTTTGAGTATTATTGTTCCTGTAGTCTTTATTTTTTTCTATTCGCTTATTTCTCAATTGATCAACAACTAATCCTATTACTGTTGCTCAACATTCAGAGGATATTGCCAGTAAAGAATTAATAACAATTATGATGGAAAAGCATAACAAAACGATATATAAGACAAAATTGCTTTCTAGTAATGAAATCATCAATGGATAAAAGAACATCCGAATTCAAAAATTAGATATTGACCCTCACACCATGTCATACTTTAATATGGCTATAACATAGTAAATTGGGAGGGCAAATTGTTATGAAAATAGGCGAATTATCATCAAAAACCGGAGTCAGCATCCGATCCATTCGATATTATGAAGAGAAAAACTTAATTTATCCAAAGCGATTAGAAAATGGATATCGTATATATAGCGAAAAAGATATGGAACGTGTAAAAGCGGTTCAACTTTTTTAGAGTTAGGTTTAAATACGGATGAGATATATCCTGTTATATCCTGTGACTCCTTTCATCCAGTAGATAATAACTCTGCTGACTGTGCGTCAATCGCACTTTCTCTTTACAAAGAAAAATTAGAGAAAACTCGTGAGCAAATAAGTAATTTACAGGAAGTCGAAAGAGAATTAGAAAACTTCATTGACTTTTGGACTAATGTAGAAAATCAAGGTAAAGGCAGTGACATAAAATGAATTACCGTATTTTCATTTTAGTACTTGGGACTTTCATTATTGGTACAGATGATTTTGTTATTGCCGGTTTATTACCTCATATTTCTGAAGATATGAATGTTACAATTGCTGTGGCGGGTCAATTGGTTACTGCATTTGCTATTGCTTATGCTATAGGAGCCCCCATTTTTGGCACGCTAACTATGAATTTGCCATTAAAAACTCTTTTAGTCATATCTATGTTAGTATTCGCAATTGCAAATGCACTTTCTGCAATGGTTACTTCTTTTGAAATGCTCTTTTTCACAAGAATTTTAGCCGCTCTAGCTGCTGCTATTTTTACACCATTAGCAATGACTACATCTACTAGTTTAGCATCTGGCAAAATGAGAGGAAAAGCACTGTCATTTATATTAGCAGGTATAACGATGGGATTGGTTTTAGGGGCTCCTATCGGAACGTGGATCGGAAATGCCATGACTTGGCGTTACTCTTTTGTTTTTGTTTCTGTGGTTTCTTTTATCACTGTAATAGGAGTTTTACTATTTTTACCTAAAATTAAAAGAGAAGCAGAACTAAGTATTAGGGAAAGATTAAAAGGCTTCAATAAAATTATTTTATTAACATTATGTGTAAACATTATTGGTACTACTGGTGGCTTCATGACTTATACGTATATAGCCCCTATCATTACGGGTATTACGAATGTAGAAAATATTAGTGTCTTTCTTATGTTATTTGGCATAGGAGCACTTTTCGGAAATTTAGTTGGAGGTTATTTTACAGATAAGATTGGTGCACCACAAACATTAATGCTGTCACTTGGAAGTTTTGCAGTGTTATTAACAGCATTCTCATTTTTATCGCTGCTAAATCCATCTACATTTGCAATTGTAATGGTTTCAATTGTGGCGATATTGTGGGGAATTTCTGGTTTTGGAATGAACCCTGCTCTTAATTCATTTCTCATATCTTTGAATCCTCGGCAAGCTCAAATGGTTTTATCATTCAGTGCTTCGGCTCTTTATACGGGGATTGGATTAGGAGCTTTTGTAGGGGGAAGCGTTATAAGTATAAGTTCAGTAAATTATGTAGGATTAGCAAGTGGTGTATTAGTTCTTATTGCATTAGTATTATTTACCTTTGTTAATAGATCAGCTAAAAAGAAAGCAAAGTCGGCAATTTCCTAAATTTTTAACATTAACCAAAAATTCTAGTTGAATAAAATTGTGACATTTGTCTTGACTAATCATTTATCACTTTTGGTTAATGGTAAAAATATAAGGCTAATAAGGGATATGAATTGGATTAATAATAAATATCCAAAAATAAATAAAGAATTTATTTCTTCCCTTCTATTTTAGAATAGCTATAGCAAAAAGCATTATATGGTTACACGATTCCTATTATATGCTTTATACAACAAAAGATACTGCCATACGGCAATAAAAAAAACCGTTATCTGGCAGTACTCTTTTCATGTCTTAAAATTATATTTCCTTTCCAGACGACGGTTTAAATAGCTGCCGTCTCTATTTTTATACAGGATTTATAGATGATGTGTGAGATTTAGTCTTTTCTAAAAAGATGACGGCTTCTAGGAGGTAGTCGTCATGCAATATATTGTTATTCAACAGTGTTTGTTTTCTGACAAAGGTTATTTCATTTACCTTAGACAAAAACGCTTATATACGTATTTTTTTAGAGCATATAGAACGAATAATTACAACACATAAGCAGATTGAACAATCTATTTATGTGTTTTTTTGTTTATTAATAACTTTTTAAAAGTTTTTTTATCAAAAATGCAACAAACAGCCCTTTCGCGTCGGACTAATTACAAAGGGAGACAAAAGAGCATCGCTCACTTCTCTTCATCACAAAAAAGGGGGTGAGAAAAATGAGAACAACTTCTTTTCAAACTACCATAGAAAACCAGTTTGATTACATTTGTAAGCGTGCGATAGAAGATGAACGGAAAGATTATCTCAAATATCTATCAAGAATTTCAAAACAAGAAGTTTCCTTCTCTAATGCAGGAGAACACCTTGTCAATCAGTTTTCTACTGTCGATTACTATGCTACCGATATGCATATATTTTCATTGTACGGCTCTAGTATTGGTGTGAAAAATAACTTACTAAGTGAAGCGTTGAAAAATTTGCCAGATAAAAAGCGTAACATTATTTTACTGTATTATTTTGTGGAAATGAATGATACAGAAATCTCGAAGTTATTAAATTTAAGTCGTTCTACAATCTATCGTCAACGAACTAGTGGACTAGCCATTATTAAAGAATTTATGAAGGAGCGTGCAGAATGAAAATAACATATCCGATGGTTCCCTTCTCTTTAATTGTACAAGCGACAGACGGTGATACAGAAGCGATTTACTACATTGTAAGACATTATAGAGGTTATATCTCAAAACGCTCCTTACGTCCCATGAAAGATGAACATGGTAATCAACTAATGGTTGTGGATGAAATGCTACAGGGTAGAATGCAAACTCGACTGATCACCAAAATTTTGTCTTTTGAAATCAAATAAACCGATCTCCATTCGCGGAAGCGTGTTGGAGCGTTCACGCTTCCTGATTAGTAGTTTGTCATTCTATTAAAATAAGCTGTCTCAGTGTATTTTAATAGGCTGACAAGCCAATGTTCTTTGACAACTGAATAAAAAGTGATCGAATACATTTCGGTAGAGATTGAGCCGACGGACTGATACGCCATGACTTTGCAGATAATGCAAAACGAGCGATTGTTTTCAGTGATCCGTAAGTGTCTTTTGGACAAGTCACTGCCATGACTTCTCTATCGTGATAATGATACTCCTGTACAGCCACAGCCCGAGCGTTTAAAGCGTCACAGGCAATGGGTATAGCTGCATGCGAACCATGCAGGGGTGAAATTCCCGTGAGCTTAACCAAAGCTGTTCGATTACTTATATATGAATTTGAGAGTAGTTGTAGTTCATACCACCATATAAAAGTATCTACTCTAGATGCAACATAAAATTCATTTATTTTAAATAGTGCGTTATAATTATAGGCGAATATTGGAGTTTTCCTAGCCTATAATGGAAAGGAGTATCAATGATAACAGTCACTAAAAAAGACTTAATTGAGCTAGGATACGGAACTTCTTTTTCAGCAGATATCATTAAAAAAGCAAAAGAATTGATGATTACAAAGGGGCATTCCTATTATGAGTCTAGAAAGCTAGATAGAGTCCCTCGTGAAGCTGTAGAAGAAATTCTGGGAATCAATTTTTCGGATGACAACAGGTCTGATTAGTTTTTGCACGGTAAGGAGTAAAAACTATGGCTAAAGATCCGATTAAAAAAGCGAAAAATGGCACTTACTATTTTCGTGCAAATCTAGGATATGATTCTAAAGGGAAAAAGATTCAAAAATATCGTAGTGGATTTGCTACTAAAAAAGAAGCAAGAGAAGAATACTCGAAGCTACTACTTATGAAACCAGAAAAATTAAGTGAAAACAAGAACAAAATGTTGTTTGAACATTATATCTTTGAAATTTTTCTTCCTTGGTATAAAACACAAGTAAAGCTTAGAACATATGAAAATCGCTTACCAAGTATTAAGAAGCACTTCCCTTACTTCTATAAAATGGCTGTTTCTGATATTGAGCCTATTGATGTACAAAATTGGCAACTGAAATTATCGAAAAACCTAAAATCTTCTTATGTAAGAGCCGTTCAAGGATTGTTTTCTGTTGCTATGGATAGAGCGATTGTATTAGGCATTACAACGACAAATCCTTCTAAGATTATTGGAAATGTAAAAAAACAAAAGACAAAAATTGACTTCTGGACAAAAGAAGAATTTGAAAAAGTAATCTCTTTCATTTATAAAGAGGATTACTACCAACATTTCCTTTTTGTTTCTTTATGGTTCTTGTTTATGACAGGAATGCGAATCGGTGAAGCTACCGCCATTCAATGGGAGGATGTTGATTTTGATTCGGGGATACTAACCATCAACAAAAATCTTTATTACAAGAATCAAAGTAATTACAGATTTGTTGAACCAAAAACAAAAGCGAGTGTTCGACACATTGTACTTGATAAGTGTACATTAAATATTTTATCAGAATGGAAGAATGTCCAACAAGTCTTATCAAAACGGATTTTGTGATGAGTTACAATGGCATTCCAACACAAAAACATACTCTCGCACACGCTATTGAGCGTTACGCTAAACTAGCTGGGATTCACCGAATTAGAATTCATGGATTACGTCATTCGCATGCTTCGTTACTTATTAGTATGGGAGAAAACCCACTCATCATTAAAGATCGTCTAGGACATGAAGATATTGAAACGACTTTAGGAACATATGGACACCTTTATCCTAACAGCAATTTTGAGGTAGCTAACAAATTAAATGGGATCATCTCCTTTAAGGAGACGAAACAAAACTATGATTCCTCACCGAAAAATCAATTCACTGTTAACTATTTAAGAAAGCAAAAACAAAAAGTGCAATAAAAGTGCAATGAAAAATAAAAAAGAGCCAAAAACCCTTGATACACAAAGGTTTCTAGCTCTGCTACAACTACTCCCACTCAATCGTCGCAGGTGGCTTAGATGTAATATCATAAACAACTCGGTTGATATGCTCTACATCATTCACAAGTCGGGTTGAGATTTTCTCCAATACATCCCATGGAATTCGTGCCCAATCCGAAGTCATGCCATCAATGGACGTTACCGCGCGAATACCAATCGTATAGTCGTACGTTCTTGCATCTCCCATTACACCAACGCTTCGAATATTCGGCAATACCGTGAAATATTGCCAAATATCTCGGTCTAATCCAGCTTTTGCTATTTCCTCACGAAGAATAGCATCGGATTCCCGTACAATCTCTAATTTTTCTTCCGTTACTTCCCCTAGTACACGAATAGCGAGTCCCGGACCTGGGAATGGTTGGCGCCAAACAATATATTCAGGAAGTCCCAGTTGTGTACCTAACTCCCTTACCTCATCTTTAAACAATGTATTTAACGGCTCAATTAATTCAAATTGCATATTTTCAGGAAGCCCACCTACATTATGATGTGACTTAATTGTTTGTGCCGTTTCCGTACCACTTTCAATAATATCGGTGTAAAGTGTTCCTTGCGCAAGGAAATCAATGTCTTTTAATTTAGCTGCTTCATCATCAAACACATAAATAAATTCATTACCGATAATTTTACGCTTTTGCTCTGGATCATCGACTCCTTTTAGCTTGGATAGGAATCTATCCTTGGCATCGACCTTAATCACTTTCATATGGAAATCATCAGCAAATACCTTCATCACATCGTCGGCTTCATTTTTACGAAGCAAACCATGATCGACAAAAATACAAGTTAGCTGATCACCAATCGCTTTATGAATTAATGCTGCGACAACAGACGAATCAACCCCACCGCTTAATGCACATAGTACGTGACGGTCGCCAACCTTGTTCCGAATTTTTTCTACTTCCATCTCAATAAAATTTTCAATGGTCCAGTTTCCACTGCTTTGACAAACATCAAAAACAAATTGCTTTAACAAGTGGTTTCCGTATTCCGAATGACGAACTTCCGGATGAAATTGTACTCCATATAGTCCTTTTTCCGGATGGCTCATTGCAGCAATTGGCGTAGATGAACTTGTTGCATTAATTTGAAATTGCTCCGGTACCTCAACCACCTTATCTCCATGACTCATCCACACAATCTGCGTATTCGGTGTCTCTTTAAAGAGTATCGGTGACTCGTTTACATGGATTTCGGCTTTACCATATTCTCTGTTCTTTGCCTTTTCTACTTTTCCTCCATAATGAAGTGCCATAAGCTGCATTCCATAACAAATTCCTAATACAGGAATGCCTAAGTCAAAGATTTCCGGATCACATCGAAAGCTATTTTCATCATACACACTATGCGGTCCGCCAGAAAGGATAATTCCTTTTGGGTTCATTTTCTTAATAGCTGTCGCTGTAAGCTTATGAGAGTGCAATTCACTATACACACCAAACTCTCGAATTCGACGAGTAATCAGCTGGTTATATTGGCTGCCAAAATCTAATACTAATATCATTTCACTCGTTTCCATTTACGTAACTCCTATCTATCGTCTATTAGCTTATTCCATCACATAAGTATACTGCTAGAGGATGTTCAATAAATCGACAAAAATGATGCATCGAATTTCTTCGGATGTTAGAACATGTACTAAAATTAATTCAATGTCATGAAAATTTTTAAGCTTTAAGTGTAAGTGCAACTTCGGAAGTCTCCTGTACTAAAAGCTTAAAGGACAACCACGTTTTCTTTATTGGCTTGTTTCTTCCTTGTTCTGTACCTCGCTGCATACACTGCTCCACTCGAAACTGCACTGTCTTGAACTTCGACTTAAAGGACGTGTTCGTGTCGACATTGCAACAAGGATATCTGCGCCCTTAGCCAACCTTGGTCTTTTTTTACACGATAGAAAAGTATAAAACTTTAGGCTTTATCGTATAAGAAAAACGATAACTTTCGCCATAAAGACTTGGCGACAAGCCAAGTTTTTCTAACCCTCGTTTTGGACACGTATTACTAGGTTAAGCGCGCTGAGAAAACTGGTAATAATTTAAGCTGTTTCGCAAAGGTTTGCCCGACCTCAGTACCTATAATTAAAGTATGAAGTAATTGCGAAGCGAAAGCAACTTCTCTAAAAAATTTACATTTCCACCGTATCAAAAAACTGGATACCGCCTTTTGTACTAGTGGAAGTACAAAAAGGCAGAATCCAGCTATACTGTTCTTCTGCCTTCATAGTCAGAGCATTTACGGTGCGCTGGTAGATACTTTCGAACCTTATTATCGAGGATATACGAATGGCAATTTATTTACTATTTCTTCGATTATGTTCTTATTCTACTAACATATCCTAGTACAGGTCAAGTCAATATTCGCTTAATTAAATTTTGCCATAATTGCGCGATTTCCAACTTTGGTGTTTCATTATAGTCGCTGCGATAAATGAATTGTTCATATTGTTTCGTTAACTGTTGCATTTCGTTTGTTTGATATTTTTCATCAATCTTTTTGGCATATTCCCGTAATGTTTCACCTGGTTGTTTTGGTTCACCATGCTTTTGCAATAACTTCATTAAATAATGATACGCCTCTTGATAATTGTTGGCATTCCAATTAGCAGTAAATTTCCGACTTAACCATGCCGTGTACCAACGAAATCGGGTTCGGTAAGCAATATATATACATATCCCCATAAATGCTGCTAAACTGATTGCAACCCAAGTCCAGATGCTAGTACCAGTACCATTACTTTTTTTATCTGTTTTGGCTGCAACTGTGTCTTGCTCTGCTTCTTCCTTTTCATTTGGTGGCTGCTCTGTGTTTTGCTCTGGTTGTTCTTTATCCTCTTGTTTTGCTTGATCTTGTTCAGCGCCATTATTGGTCATCGTTGTTTGGAAGTCAGCTAAATTAGAAAAACCTTTTGTCGGTTCAAATGGCACCCAACCGGAACCAGGAAAATAGACTTCAACCCATGAATGCGCATTTGCATTCGTTATTTCGTATATATTGGTTTCATTGGAAGAATCAACCATTTCACCACTCGTAAATCCTTTTGCCCACCTGGCTGGTATATCTAAGACACGAAGCAAAACAACCATTGATGTTGAAAAATTATCACAATAACCTACTTGTGACTCAAAAAGAAACTGATCTACATAATCTTGTTCTTTTTTAGGTACGGGTACATCCGTTGTTTGATACGTAAAGCCATTTCTGGAAAAATAGCTTTCTACTGCCTTTGCCTTATCATAACGGGACTTCTCATCTTTTGTTATTTTCTTTGCTAACTCTACTACTCGATCTGGTAATGAATCCGGTAATTGAGTAAAGGCATCATCTGCCCCTCCTGTAAAAGGAGCTTTTCTTAAATCTCCAATGTTAAAAGTCGGATAATCATAACTTAATGTGTAGCTATTCTGTTTTATTGGTTTATAATCTTCATCACGTAATTGAATGGCTTCTGTTGCTAAATCAATATAAGGATCTCCTGCTACTTCAGAAAAATCATCGATACCATAAGGGTGAACAAGCTTATCTAAAGCTTCTTTGCCTTGAAACTCAATGGAGGCTTGCATTCTCCTAGTCTCTACTGTTTTTGGATACATGGGTGGGACTTTTAAAAAATCTGCATAATTCTCGGCTTGACTGCTTTCCCATCCCTTCCCCGTATAAAAATCCTTTGTTTCTACTCGCCAGTAATTCTCCTCTTCTGCTTCTGCACGAAAAACAGGCGTATAATCCTGAACAAACGATCCCCCTAATCGTGTATCGTCTTCTCCATAACCGACTTTCTGAACACCGGATTTACCATCAGATTCCACAAGGCCGGCATTTTCTGCTGAGCTTTGGATAAACGGAACGGGATCGGGCCATTTGGGATCAAACTTCGGTGCTGCCAGACCAACCGCTGAGGAAAATAAGATGACGGCAATAAGCGGGATGATCCAGAATGGTGTTTTCCTAAGCAACGTAGAGGCAAGCGATTCTCTGTCCAATTCTTTTAAAAAATTTGCTATCCCCATGGCAAGCAATGAAATAATAAATGTTCTGATGATCGCAGAATTGCCATTATAGACAGTAAATGTATCTAAAACTGTTAAATACGCAAACGTTAATAATACAATTAAAAAGATTCGCTTCATCATCACAAGCCAATAATGCAATAAGTAACTCATCAGCCAAATAAGCAGCAGAAATAACAGACTGCGAAACATTGGAGTAAACTCATGCCATGCTTGTGTAGATAATGCTGTTAAATTAGCCATCGTATCATGAAATAACTGCTCTAGCCATATAGGGTTGATAAACGCAAACTCAAAAAACAAACTATTTAAAACAAGCAATAATGCAAAACCTTTCAAGATAAAGGACAGCCACCATTTAATTTCAAGCGCAGACAATAAAAAGCAAAACACACCATAAATAATAAGAATAGTCAGGTGAGACGTGTCCGTAAGCTGCTTGAGTGGATATAACCATTCTAAAAACAACAGGAACCCACAAATATAGAGGATGAATGTATAAAAATTTGGTAAATGCTGTTTTGGCTGATTCATAACCCTTTCACCTCTAACGGTGTTTTAGTTAGTTGTTGTTCCGTTATTCCATAAACCTCGATATTAAAAAGTGATACTTGTTTTACGAATGAAGCATGCTCACCTTGCTTATTTGCAGGTTGTACGAATAAGACGATGACTCGCCTTGACCTTTGCCTTAGTTGTTTTAATGTCTCTGGAAGGAAGTGGTCAATCTGTCCAATGATGATAATCATGATATTGTCATTTCTTAACTTTTCCATTTCTGATTTTAACTGTAAAGCGAAGTTTGCATGATCACCAGGTTGAATACTTGCCAAATGCTGCTTTATTGAAGCAGCTTTCCCCGGATCGTCAAATGGTGGGAAAAAATTTGTTGCTTTTCCTACGGTTAATAAGCCAGCTTGAGTAGATAGCTTTTTTAATTGTGCCAAAAGCGAAGCCGTAACCTCCACCATCCCCTCAAAAACGATAGAATTATGATTCGACTGTTTACAACAATCCAACACAATGAGTATATTCGTGCTTTTTTCCTTTTCAAATTCTTTGGTCATCATCCTATTTTTTCTTGCCGTCTGTTTCCAGTCAATCCAGGAAAATCGATCTCCCGGCATATATTCACGAATTCCTGTAGCAACGTTTGAGTTGGATAAACGAAAAGAAGAACTCATTACCCCACCATGTTGGAAACTATTGATTTTTTCATTTAGTACGAACGGTCTTGTACGTGGATAGACTACTAGTAAATCCCTTAAGAAAAATACATGTTCCTTTTTTACGAAACCAAATAGATCTCCAATTTTAATACGAACGGCTGTAAAATAATGTTCTCCCCTTGGAACTTGATGTAATGGATAAGTAAAAGAAAATTCACCTGTAAGTACAGGGGAGATGACTTTTTTTAAATTTCTTTTTACAACTAATTTGTTTGGTTGATTTATATATTGATATTTTTTAGATTTTGGATCAACCATCATTAATGATTCCGGTACCACTTCTTCACAAATGCAATAAAATAGTGGAAATGGGAACCGCTTTATCATCATATGCAACGTATCAGCATCTCCAGCCTCGATCATATGATGTGTAAGCTTCCTTGAAATCGTCCATTTTTTTAATGGATAGAGTAAAAAAGCAATCTCGTATACTAGAATAGGGACAAAGCTAAAAAACAAAAACCAGCTAACAAATCCCCCCTGAAACATAGCATAAGAATATAGACCAATAAAAATAGTAGCGATAAATAAGCAACTAATCAAAGCCCGAAAACGTAATTTCATCAAAGAAATTCCTTTCGAATCGGTACATTCGTATGATGAATAATTGCAGCAATTACCTCATCTGCAATCACACCATCATATTTTGCTTCAGAATGAAGAATAATTCGGTGGGTTAATACATAGGGTGCCAAATATTTAACATCATCCGGAAGCACATAGTCTCGTCCTACTATAAATGCATACGCCTTAGCAGCTCTCATTAAAGCGATCGATCCTCTAGGACTAGCCCCCAAATAAATAGCTGGGTGAGATCTTGTACTCATTGTTAAATCAATAATATAATGCTGTACACTTTTATCGATATAAACCTGCTTCACTTCCTTTTGAATTTGTTGCAGTTCTTCTTTCGAAAGTACTGCCTCTATCTTTTCAATCGGATGCTCGCTGGATGTACGTTCAAGCATTTCCAATTCTTCAGAAAATGATGGATATCCCATTTTCAGTTTTAAAATAAACCGGTCTAATTGTGCTTCTGGCAGAGGATAAGTTCCTTCATATTCAATCGGATTTTGGGTTGCCATGACAAAAAAAGGATTGGCTAAAGGGATTGTTTTACCGTCAATGGTTACATTTTTTTCTTCCATCGATTCTAATAAGGCGGATTGCGTTTTTGGTGAAGTTCGATTAATTTCATCAGCTAAAATAATATTACCAAGAATCGGCCCACCTCGAAACTCAAATTCCAACGTCTTTGGATTGTAAATGGAAACGCCTGTAACATCAGAGGGTAATAAATCTGGAGTAAATTGAATTCTACGAAAATCGCAGTCTAAAGACTTCGCTAATGCCTTTACGAGCATTGTTTTTCCAACACCTGGTACATCCTCTAACAATACATGCCCTTGTGCTAACAGAGCAACAAGGCTCAAGATTGCTGTTTCCTCTTTTCCAATCATTACTTTATTTATATTATTTATTACATTTTCAATTTTTACATGAAACGTTATCGTACTTTCCATGGAAGAGCCCCTTTCCAAATACTCTATTTTCCATTCATTACCATGATTAAGCCATATTTGCTTGCTGGCTGTTGTCTTCATGGAGCTGCAACTAAATAACTAAGTAATATCGTAATGTAAATCCATTCTCCCTAATCCTACTATACTAAAAAAAGATACCTAGTAAAAGAACGACAATACTCAAAAAATTTATTCACAATACACAGCTTATTTCTTTGTTGCTTGTTCTATGGTTCGTACGTATTTCACTTTCTATATACAGTTCCCAATACTTACCATATTGGAACTCCTTCATTCTTTTATTTTGTCTTACTCACGTTCCATTCGTTTTTAGTTTTAGTATAAACAGTTTACTAGAATCTTATACAGCTATTTCTTTTATTAAAAGTCCATCAAAATGACCTGATAATTTAATAAAAAAGTGAAACTTCATTCAGTAGGAGTTTTCTTCCATCTCCTACTGAATGTTAGTACCACAAGGGTATGACCTAAAAGCCCTTGAACCAATCGGGCATTTAGGTGCCGTTTTCTACAATTTTAACTTCTCCGAATTCTCATAAGTTGTAATTTTACGGCACCTTATATGCGGGATAAAATATAAAACTTTGAAAGAGCAAATAAGGAATGGACTTCATTATCCGTCTTAGAAAGACCTTCTTCATACGTATCATCTTACTTGACTTTTACATATGTAGTGTCTATGTTGGGAATATATTTAATTTACCAAAAATATCTGTCATACATAACAAGTGACAAGAGAATAAGCAAGGATGGGATATATTTCTATATTTTTTGAGCAAGACAGGAGACCCTAAAAAGTAAGGAGCTTGCAATCCATGAAAATTTTGGCGTACGAGCGAGTAGAAGATCCCGTACTGGAGCAGTTAAATCGAGCACACGATGTGCGTTTTTTTAAAAATATTAATCCAAAAACAGATCCCGATTTTCTGCAATTTTTACACCAGGCAGATGGTATTATTGGTCTTGGTTTGGAAGTCGATAAACCATTACTAGATCAAGCACCTCATTTAAAAATTATTAGCAATGTTTCGGTTGGATATAATAATTTACCGATTGATGAATTGACGAAACGAAAAATTATGGCAACGAATACTCCGGGAGTTTTAACAGATACGGTAGCGGATTTGGTATTCGGATTAATTTTATCAACTGCCAGAAGAATACCAGAATTAGATCGATTTGTGAAAGCAGGAAAATGGGTAGAGTTAGTAGATAGTACCTATTACGGAGTAGATGTTCACCACAAAACACTCGGCATCATTGGTATGGGACGAATTGGCTCTGCTATCGCCCAACGCGCATATGCTGGTTTTCATATGAATATCGTTTATCATAGCCGGACTAAAAAACCACAAGCAGAGAAGGACTTTTCCGCTGTTCATCTAAGTTTAGAAGAACTATTAAGCGTATCTGATTTTGTTTGCCTTATCACCCCATTAACAAAGGAAACAGAGCGGATGATTGGAAAAAAGGAATTTGCACGTATGAAAAAGTCGGCGATCTTTATTAATGCATCACGTGGACAAACAATTATTGAACAGGATTTAATTGATGCTTTAACCGAAGGAACGATAGCAGGTGCTGGACTTGATGTATTTGAAAAAGAACCAATTGATCCTGATAATCCGTTATTGAGGATGGACAATGTTGTTACTCTGCCGCATATGGGGTCTTCAACGTATGAAACCGAACTGCATATGTCGAAGCTGGCTGCCGAAAACTTATTAGCTGGGCTGGCTGGAAAAAAGCCGAAAAACCTCATTAATCCAGAAGTTTGGGAGAATGAACAACATGAGAAGGGTTAATTTTTTAAAAGCCATTTCTTGTACTACGATCTTGAACAAGAGAAAAATTAGCTCGTGTTTATCTTACACAGGTGAAAGGCTGGTCCAGATTATCCTTCCCTTCTTTAGAAAAACTTGGCTTGTTACCAAGTTTTAGCGAAAACTATAGTTTTTCTTATACGATAAACCCTAAAATTTTATATTTCCTATAGTATCCTTTCCTATTACAGATTAAAAGTGCAATTTACAATCAAGATATCTTTAACGGGATAAAGTGAAACTTCATTCAAGTAGTGTTTTTCTCCTTGAATGTTAGTTGAACGAATCGGGGATTTAGGATCCGTTTTTCTCATTATATTCGCAACATCATTAGCTCTTTTTTGAAATGAGAAAAGTACGGAACCTTACATCCGGGATAAAGTGAAACTTCATTCAAGTAGTGTTTTTCTCCTTGAATGTTAGTACCGCAAGGGTATGACCTAAAGGCCTTTGAACGAATCGGGGATTTAGGAGCCGTTTTTCTCATCTGTTTGCAACATCATTAGCTCTTTTTTGAAATGAGAAAAGTACGGAACCTTATATTCGGGATAAAGGGAAACATGCCTCTAAAACAAAGGTATGCCGACCCTGAGCGGCAAGGCCCGTTTTTAGTCGCCCTTCCTTTCGATTCAAACCGATGATGACTTATCGGAAGAAAAAAGCGAAGTTTGCTAGCAGCACGAGCGTCTAAACCAGACGACGCACTACTTTTAAAAATATCCGGATATCGTTCCCTAAATACCCAAAAAAGCATCATCCTGCTAAACTTGCATGGATGATGCTAATTTTTTTAACACTTACTTATATAATATTGGTGCATTCGGTCCTAACTCAATACCTAATACCATCCAAATAACAAGCATCAACGTCCACCCAACTAAGAAGAAGAGCGAATATGGTATCATCGTCGATACTAAAGTACCTATCCCCATCTTTTTATCATATTTCTGTGCAAAAGCGATAATAATCGCAAAATAAGTCATTAATGGAGAAATAATATTCGTGGAAGAATCTGCTATTCGATAAGCCATTTGTGTTAATTCAGGCGAATAACCTAATTGCATCATAATCGGCACAAACACCGGTGCCATCATGGCCCATTTGGCTGATGCACTACCAATAAATATATTGATAAAAGCAGCTAAAAGAATAAAAATAATTACTAACGGAATACCCGTTAAATTAATCGTTTGGAGAAACTCAGCTCCGTAAACTCCCAATACCAGCCCCATATTTGATTCATTAAAATAGGCGACGAATTGTCCTGCAGTAAACGCCAGTACGATAAACATACCCATGGATGCCATCGTATCAGAAAGCTGATAAGCAACATCCTTATCATTTTTTATAGTCTTTGTCACTATTCCGAAAACAAGACCCGGAATAAAAAACAAAATAGCAATAACCGGTACGAGTGAACTCATAAATGGTGATTGAATAATTGGTTGCTCCCCTGTTCCTCGCATAGGTGCACCTTCAGGAAGTACAAGCAAGGAAACTAAGATGAGAGATATGACGATTGAAATACTAGCCCATATCAAGCCTTTCTTTTCCAACTTAGTTAACTTCTCTAACTTTTCACGATATTCACCTTTATAATCCCCAAGACGAGGCTCAACAATTCGCTCTGTTACCCATGCGCCAATAAATGTTAGCAAAAATACCGATGCAGCGATAAACCACCAGTTCATTGAAATATTCATACCTTCTGCATAAGTAGGGTCAATAATAGCAGCTCCAGCAATCGTCAATTCCCCTAGCAATGCATCTGTTCCTGATAATAGCAGGTTCGCACTAAATCCGCCAGAAACACCGGCAAAGGCAGCAGCCAGTCCAGCTAGAGGATGTCGACCCACAGCAGCAAATATTAAAGCACCAAGCGGTGGAAGTACAACATAACCAGCATCAGAAGCTACACTAGACATAATTCCTGCAAATACTAGTCCTAATGTTATAAAACGGTTAGGAACAGCTAGTACGAAACCACGAAGTAAAGCGCTAATTAATCCCGCTCGTTCGGCAACTCCAATTCCGAGCATGGTGAGTAGAACAACCCCTAGTGGCGCAAAGCCAATAAAATTATCTGTCATGCTAGTAAAAATATAGTTTATTCCTTCTCCATTTAATAAATTTTTTATTTCTACCATTTCACCCTCTTCACCCGGATGTTCCACACTAATTCCAAGTGGTGATAAAGCAGCAGATAAAAGCAATACCAATAGAGCTAATATTGCGAATAATGAGACAGGATGAGGCAATTTATTACCAACTATCTCCACTCCATCCAATGAACGTTGAAAGATCCCCTTCTTTTTACGCATACTTTCTCCCCTTTCCTATTAAGGCACAAATGTAAAATATTTTGAAAACTATATTCAAATTGGAAGCGCATACTACCCATTATATATATATTATCCATCGTTGAAAATAGGAAATAAAATTAAATAATTAGTGTTTTTATTAACAAAATTAAAACATTTAGTTTGAAGTTAAACTATGTTTATCAGAAACTCGTTCACCTCTTAAAATTCAGACGTTTTTTATTAAACTATAGCAGTAACGAACCTAACTTGAACCTTAGGATAATTTAAATCCCCACGGGTCTTTGAATTCATTACATTAACTTTTACGATTAGAAGAACTATTACCTATTTCCTCATACAAGTTGGAAAGCTTCATTAATAGTAAATAAGGTGTAGAATTTCCCATGATACAATCCCGTTGTACTTCTGCGTGAGATGTCTTGTCTTTAGAATTGCAAATAAAATGGAGCATCATTCAGTGGGCGTTTTTCTCTAAAAAGCATAGATGAAAGACTAAGATAGCAACGTCCTTGAAAAAACGCGATGTATCGCTGTTGTAGTCCTCCCTGTTCTGTTGGCCCAAGCGAATCGAGTATTTAAGTGCCATTATCCCTTGTTTAAACTTCCTTCGTATTTTCTTATCAATCGAAAATAGGAATCTTACAGCACACCTTTAAATGCCGGTTCTTCTCCTTTAGAAAGCCTACGCAGATGCAGGTATGCTGTTTAGAAAAACTTGGCGTGTCGCCAAGTCTTTAGCGAAAAGCTGTAGTTTTTCTTATACGATAAAGTGAAACTTCATTCAGTAGGAGTTTTCTTCCCTCTCCTACTGAATGTTAGTACCACAAGGGTATGACCTAAAGGCCCTTGAACCAATCGGGCATTTAAGTGCTGTTTTCTCCCACTTTGACACTTTGTATCAACTAAAGGCTCTTGAAGTAGGAATCTTACGGCACCTTACATGCGGGATAAACCCTAAAATTTTTTAGTTTCCTATAGTATAAACAAATAAACCTTCTTTATTTTGAAAATATGGGTTTCCATTCATCCCTATCCACAAGTCAGACTGTTCTATCTGGTATGCTAATTGGAATAAGCGATGTTCTTCCCCTTTATTTGCCATCACCTGCACTCCTAATGGTAATCCTACTTTTGAAAGATGAACAGGTAAAGACATGGCAGGCTGACCGGTTAAATTAGCAAGTTGTGTAAATGGCGTATACGTTAAGCTTGGTAAAAACATATCATATATTAATTCTTGCTGTTCAACTGGATCTGCTTTTTCCATTTCTACTATCATTCGTTTTTTCTCTTCGCTACTCCATGATAATTCCCCTACTTTTGGAGCTGTGTAGGCAGTAGCAGGTGTAATATAGAAATCGTACGTTTGGTGAAAGTCAGCCATTTGCTCAGCCGCAATATCCCAAGCAGTAAGACTTGTAGAGAATTCAGCTGCAGATACAGATTGACCAGCAAGATGTAATAACCATGTTTCTAATTCGACATCGTTTTCTGTAATTTTTCTTTGAATTAATTTTTCTAATTGGGTAAGTAATGCAGCTATTTCTCCACTATTCATTAAATAATAATTGCACATTAACTGCTTACCATCAATTTTTGGTTCTATTTCCTCCACATGATGTCCGCAGTTTTCTAACCATTTCACCGTTTTCATGACAGCAGATTTTGCATCCTCTGACACCGGTGTATCTACCGGTGAAGCAGTTGAAAAAGCAATACGGAGTGATTGTTGAAATGGTTTTTGTAGCCAATCTACATAGTGTTCTAAAAATAAAGGTGCTTGAAAAGCAGCTTCTGGCTGGCAAGTTTTGAGTAAATCAAGCATAGCTGCACTATCTCTTACACTTCTTGAGAGGACAAAATCAATTGCTGCTCCATGCCATTGACGCCCCGCTCCAGGACCTACAGGCGTCCTTCCTCTCGTTGGTTTTAACCCAAATAAGCTGGTAAATGAAGCTGGAATACGAATTGACCCACCACCATCACTAGCACCAGCTAATGGAACAATTCCAGCCGCAACAGCAGCTGCAGAACCACCACTTGATCCACCAGGTGAGTACTGTTTATTCCATGGATTTCTCGTTGCATCATAAAGTTCTGGCTCTGTGATATTCTTTAAGCCAAATTCAGGTGCATTCGTATGCCCAATAAATTGAAATCCTGCCTCTTTAAACACCCGTACAAAGTTCGTATCTTGATCAGCAACAACATCTTGTAACAACCTGGATCCGGATGTGTTTTTTTCTCCCGCTAAACGCTGGCCTGTATTTTTTAACAATACAGGTACACCTGCAAATGGGCTATCAGCATGTTCGTTTTGCTCAACCTCATTTAATACTTTTTCCTTCCGCTCAAAGATCACAGCATTTAAGGTTGCGTTAACAGCTTCAAGCTGCTTTAAACTTGCGAGTAAAACCTCTTTTGGCGTCGTTTCTCCCCGTTTTATTAAATCAGCTAAAGCAGTTGCATCATAATTAATATATTCTCTGATATTCACTGCTACACCTCATTTTTTATTTTGTCATAAGTGTAACATTGAAAGATTACAATGCCAATAACACCCCGCTAATTTTTAGTACGCTCCTCTTCTTTTTTCCACGGGGGGTCACCATATTTGCGCATTTTCATATTTATTTTGGAAATCAAATAGGGGATAATAAAAGCTAGGATGATATAAATAATTGTCCTTATATCCGGTAGCTGAATCCATTCTTTCATAGTCAATTTCTCTCCTGTTATTTTGTTAACTTCTTATATATCTTATTAATACAGTGAATTTTCATTTCTTGGATTTCTTTTCCCAAGAAATGTTAGTTGAACCAATCGGGCATTTAGGTGCCGTTTTCTACATTTAAAAACTTCTCTCTTTTCTCTTACGGCACCTTACATGCGGGGTAAAGTGAAACTTCATTTCTTGGATTTCTTTTCCCAAGAAATGTTAGTTGAACCAATCGGGCATTTAGGTGCCGTTTTCTACATTTTAAAACTTCTCTCTTTTCTCTTTACGGCACCTTACATGCGGGATAAAGTGAAACTTCATTTCTTGGATTTCTTTTCCCAAGAAATGTTAGTTGAACCAATCGGGCATTTAGGTGCCGTTTTCTACATTTTAAAACTTCTCTCTTTTCTCTTTACGGCACCTTACATGCGGGATAAAACTACTTTTTTGTTTTATCTTTTTTAGTCGTTTTTTTTATTTTTACCATGAACAAAAGAACTAAAATGATTAACGTTTTTATAATTAATCCGTAGATACTGACAAATTCACTAAATCGCTCTACAGCGAGAATATCCGCAGGTAACATACCAATTAAAAATACAAGTGGCGATAGGATATAAAGTAATTGCATTTTTTTCAGCTTAAAAATCGATTCAAGTGCAAAAACGGAAGCATCCAGCGCCATCGTAATTGTATTAAAAATTGCCATAATCCAAATTACAAAAAAAATCGAATCAAACCGTTCAAAAAAGCCTCCAGGTATTTCAATTTCTTTTGCCAATTCAATAATCGGATAGTTTACATTCGCTGTTGCTGTATATCCGAACACACCAACACACATGAAATAAATAAATATGTACATCAGAGGAACAAATGCCATCCCATAAGCCGCTCTTTTTGGCGCGTTTTTCGGAGTGCGTACCAATGATGTATAAAGCAGCAATATAAATGGACCTGAATAGGCGAACAGACTAGTTTTTGTTGAATGAACAAACCCTGAAACATCCGTTTGAAGTACCGGTAAAAAATTGGTCACATCAATAAAATTAATTGAAAAAATACCAACGATCAGGATAATCCAAATAATAATTGGAAAAAACATCATATTTATTCGAAACAATCCTGCTCTTGATCCAGATATCGCATAGACGACAACAAGTAAAAAGGTTAAGGAAATAACTTCAACTGGCGTACGATCAAACAAATATTCCTTTGCAATATCAGAGATAGCACGAATAACAAACCCACCGATAAAAATACCTTCCAAGGCGAGCAAGAAAGTGAACACGATCGCTATTGGTTTTGTTACTAAGGATGATGCAAAGCTAATAAATGATTGATGGGGGAACAGCGAAGCAAGTTTGGTCAGCAACCAAGCATAGCCAATAAAGAAAAGCCCAGTAATAAAGATAGCTAACCAGCCATCAGCAGCAATGGTGTCCTCAGCAAGATCCTTTGGTAATGTAAGGATCCCTAACCCAATTATAATGGAGGGGACAGCAATCATTAATTCTTTATCACTAATTGTTTCATCAGCATATTCAAACGACTTCAAATCTGTTCCCCCCTTTTATCAGCAGCTATTTTATCCGTTGGTTGCAAGTGTTCCGGTCTTCTTGTCAGTAAAGGTATCGGCAGACGTAAAACAAGATCCCTCCAATCCTTTACAAAAGTTGGGGCATACGGAGCTGAATAAGGTACACCAAAACTTTTTAAATTTACAATATGGATGTTAATCATGATATAGACAAGAATAATCCCGTAAAGACCAAACATAGCCGCCGCTATCATAAAAGCAAAACGGATGAGGCGAAACGAAATGGCTATACTATAAATGGGAATGGTAAAGGATGCTACCGCCGTTAATGCTACAACAATAACCATAATCGGACTAACAATCCCTGCTGATACAGCAGCTTCACCAATGACTAGACCACCAACTATCCCAATCGTTTGACCAATCGTTTTAGGTAATCGTGCACCGGCTTCCCGTAATAACTCCATCGTAGTCCCCATCAGTAATGCTTCAACAAAAGCAGGAAATGGTACACCTTGTCTGGTAGCTGCAATTGAGAAAGCTATTTGCGAAGGAATCATACCTTGATGATAAGATATCAAAGCTATATATAATGCTGGCAAAAACATCGTAATAAAGGCCGCAAGATAACGCAGGAACCTAATTAATGTTCCAATTATCCATCTTTCATAATAATCCTCAGGGGATTGAAATGTACTGCCTATCGTAGAAGGTGCGATTAAAATGAATGGTGTTCCATCTAACAAAATAACAAACTTTCCTTGCGTCAAAGCGATAGCTGCTTTATCAGGACGCTCACTATTTTCCATTTGTGGAAATGGTGACAAAAAACTATCTTCTATCCATTGTTCAATATAGCCTGATTCCAAAGCGTCATCCATATCAATTGATTTCAACCTGCGCTCAACTTCTTTTAATACATCTGGATGAATAATATCTGCAATATACGCTACTACTAAATTTTTCTTCGATCTTCTACCAATTTGATGAACTTTAAATCGTAAATTAGGATCGCGAATTTGCCGTCGAATGAGTACCATATTTGTGCTTAAATTTTCCACAAAACCTTCTCGAGAACCACGGATAAGGGATTCTGATATGGGTTCCTCAATTGCTCGGCTTTCCCAATCTTTCGTATCCAGTATTAAAGCGCGATCTACCTGTTCCAATAAAAAAACGGAGCTTCCTGAGAGCAGATCAAGCATTAAATCATCCATGCTATCTACATTTTTAATGTCAGAAATACTTATTAATTCTTGATGAATAATCGCTAAAAGATTTTTCTGATTTTGTTCAGTAAGTTTCTTTTCATCCTTAATTTCCTCAAGATTTTTCAGCACATTTTCTTCAATTTCCGTTTTATTGGTTAACCCATCTATGTAAACAATCGCACATGGACGGTCAGCTAAATACATTTTTCGTATGACTAAATCCATTGGTGAGTCCAGCAATTCTTTTATTGTATCCAGATTCTCTTTTAAAGATAATGTTATATTATCAACGTTCTTAATAGTTTTCTGACTATTCCCCTTCGTTTTCCGCTGAAATATTCGTCTAGCCAAATGGAATCACCTCCTACATATGGAGTATCTTCCCTCTTCTTTTGCCCATTAAATCAATACATTATACACTCACCTTTTTGTATAAGAATTTTTTTTCGGCTTAAACTACAAGATATAAAAGTAATGCACCCTAGAACTTTGGACAATTTAATAGGAATTTTAATCCATCAAAGACTTAAAAAATAAGGGGGAAGCGTCTAGTTAACTTTCCTTATATGTGTACATTTTTTCGGCATCAAACCAAAGCCTCTGCTTCATATAGCGTCAATAAGTTAGTCGATGTAAAGATCACAAACATTCTTAACGATTAAGTATTCATATCAGTAGCGCTTGAAATAAAGTGAAGCTTCAATCAGCATTATTGTTCTAATTCCATAGATAATGGAATTAGAACAACGTCCTTGATAAATCACGGTATGTCATCAACGAGTCTTTTTGTCCTTGAAAATCCCGCGAAGTCCAATGAAGAAGAAACTTCTTCTCCTTGAAAAACCGCGATGTATCGCTATCGTAGTCCTTCTTGTCCTTGAAAAAGAAAAATACTTTTTCTACGTACGGTGTATAGCTGTAAAAAGCATACTATGTCCTAGAAAAAGGAAAGCACTTTTTCGTCGTGCGATGTCTATTCAAGGAAGCCTTTCTTGTCCTAGAAAAAGGAAAGCACTCTTTCGTCGTACGATGTACCGCTTCCGGTGTTTCTGAGCAAAACGGGTATTTAAGTGCAGGCATCACCACTTCGATTTCTTGTATTCTCTTGAAGATGGATTCTTCCACTACCTAAATGCGGTATAAATATACTTTAAAAACGGACATCACATTTTGAAAGGAGCTATGAAAATGGAAAATAATTACTCAATTGCCCTTACTTCATCTGATATTTCCCCATTATGGGATATGTACCAAAGTGAAACAATAGCAAAATTGGGAATAACCTTTTTTTTACAGCATGCTGAAGATAAAGAAATTAAACATATTCTTGAAGAATCACTAAAACTTATTGAAAAAAACTTGATCCACATGCAGAAAATTTTCGAAAAAGCAAATTATCAAGTTCCTCATGCTTTTACAGAAAAGGACGTTAATTTCAACGCTCCTCGACTATTTTCTGATCATCTCTATTTAGAATACATCTTCAATATGACTTATTTTATGATGAGTACTTATAGCTTGGCCTTTTCTGTTGCAGACCATAAGGAGATAAGCGATTATTATGCAGCTAACATCGAAGCTGCCATAGAGCTAAACAAACAAGCAAAAGAATTGGAAAAAAAGAAAGGTATTTATATCCGTTCACCACGAGTCCCTAATCAAGAAAACGTAGAATTTGTAAAAGATCAACGTTATATTTCCGGTTGGTTAGGAAATCGTAGACCTTTATTAGGAATTGAAATTACTAATCTGGTGTTCCATTCTAAACGAAACGCGTTAGGACATGCTGTTATTACCGGATTTAGTCAAGTAGCGAAATCAGAAGAAGTTCGACATTTTTTCGAAAAAGGCAGAGACATATCTGGTAAACACCTTGAAATATTTACTTCCATTTTACATGAAGACTTTTTATCAGATGGCGCTATTTTATTGACCTCGGAAGTTACCAATTCAAAGATAGCTCCCTTTTCTGATCGACTAATGGTAACCTTTGTTGCAAACTTGATTGCTTCCAGTATGGGACAATATGGAGTTTCCTTATCTACCAGTCCTCGTCATGATTTAAATGTCCAATATTCCCGTTTGATGGTTGAGGTTGGCAAGTATGCGAACGAAGGCTATAAAATCCTAATCAACAATGGTTGGCTTGAACAGGCGCCAATGGCAGCTGACAGAAAAGACTTAGCGAAATAGGTTGACATATGGAGACAAAGCTAACGGAAAAAAGCAGAAAGTTAGAAGCAGTACTATGGAGCATTGCTTTGCCGGGGTTTGGGCAACTGTTGAATCAGAAATATGTAAAGGGTTTTTTACTAGTTGGATTAGAATTTATTATTAACGTGTTGGGAAACTTTAACCAGATCATTATATACAGTTTTCAATTTAAAATTGAAGAAGCAATTGAAGCAACAAATTACCTTTGGCTTATGTTTTATCCTTGTTTATATTTTTTTGCAATTTGGGATGCGTACAGGGATGCAGGTGGTGGAAAGAAGCCGTTCGCCTATCTCCCATTGGTATTTTCTGCATATTTTGTAACAATAGGACTAATTTTCTCAGCAAGGATAAAAATCTTTGGCTATTTAATTGGACCCATGTGGCTACCAATCCTCTTTTTGCCAATCGGATTAAGTATAGGCGGATTCATTCAATGGGTTTTGACTAAAATATATCGCAACAATTCAACCCCTCATCCTGATGACCCTTTATAGTAGACAGATTAGTATGCTCTCTTATTCTTGTCTACTATAAAGGAAACATCTGAATCAGAGGGTTTTTTACTTTGGAAAGGAAAAACTTTAATCTTAAACCCCTTTTATTTACTAAATTTTATAATATCCATCGAAGATCGAAGACTACAATTTAATTATTCTGCACATTCGTATTTGACTTTTTTTTTGAACATTTTTGGAAAAAACTTCATAAATTATTGACATAAATTTACTTATTGTGATTTAATGAGCTTGTAGTAATTAGCGAATAGTAAAAGGCATTTAAAGAGATGAATTCATGAATGATCCATCCTCTTATTTCGCCTAAAATATCTGATGATTTCCAAAATTGGTATATGTCTTTGTTATAAGATCTTTACTTCTATTCAACAATTACTGCATAATTTTAATCTTATAAAGAGGTGATGATTGATTTTTCTAATTATTCAAAATGGTGGTACGTATTTAGGTATGTGACTAGTAAGGTGAGATAGAATTAGTTAAGTACAGAACGTTCTACCGTACAACCGTAGTATTTCAATACGAACAAGCTATTTGATTTTATGTTGTAACGAATTATTTAATTAATAACGGAATATTAGGAGGAAGGTATATGAAGAAAGTAATAGTCGCAGGCTTAGTGGTTACAGCATTATCTACCAGTACATTGATACCTCAAGTAGCTAAAGCAGAGGACAATACTTTACAATTACGGTCTTTAGGTATGGAGGAAAATACAACAGGGCTAGACGAATCGTTTAATTCTATAAGTGAGTTAGGCAAACAAGTTCCATTATTAAAAGCCTATGGATTGGCTATTTTGCAACAACCAAATGTAAAAGTAAATAATAATAGCAGTTTAACAAATCAGCAATATATTATTAAAAACCGTGTTAAAGAATGGCTGGATAATTATAATCCAAAATTATTGGAATTAAATGAAAACACCAGAGCATTTAGTATATTATTTAATAGTTATTACAATACAATATATGATTTAGCAACAGAAGTAGATGACACAGAAGCAAAAGAATCATTGATAGAAGCTTTTGAAGAAATACTGGGACAAGCACAAATGGTTCATGAAGATATGGCGATTCTTTCAAGAAATTACAATCGTTATAAAGAACTGTTAACTCAAGATAGCAGTAATCTTACTGACCGAGTGGAACAAACAATTGATCAATTACAAGGATCAAATGGAGAAGTGGATCATCTGCGAACAGAAGTGAAATACATTCTTCATGACATACAACAGGAGCTTATTAAAATTTCAAATAATCCTAGTGAAGTCACTAAACAATCCCTTGAAATTTCAAAATTAACAACGGACATAGTTGCAACAGGCATCAATGATAATACGCTAGACTTTACTGCATTAGAAGGATTGACTAACAAAATTTTCATTCTTTCAAATGATCAAATTAAAGAATCAGCGACTATAATCCAGAACAAAATAAATGAATTAAAACCACTTATTCAAAAATTATCAGAACAGGAAATAAAGATCACGAATCTTATCTTTATAGAAGATCAAGTGAATGGGTTTTCGGAGCTAATTGAACGACAAGCTACTATTTTAGGATATGTAAAAGATGATTGGGAAGGTTTAAATAATAGAATAGGGAAAATATTAACAAATCTTCATGAAGGCAGCACAGATGCAAAAACATTGCAAACTCAGTTAGAGAACCTCAAACAAATAAATGATGAGATTAATAAGCAGACTCGACAATTTCAAGATGTCGTTATAAACGTCAATGTAAACTAATGGAAACCATTTAAAATAAAAAGGGAGTAAACTCAACATGACCAAAAAACC
Source organism: Virgibacillus proomii (assembly GCF_900162615.1). Taxonomy (NCBI): domain Bacteria; kingdom Bacillati; phylum Bacillota; class Bacilli; order Caryophanales; family Bacillaceae; genus Virgibacillus; species Virgibacillus proomii. The sequence goes on from NZ_FUFN01000009.1 coordinate 395,352, forward strand.
TTTTAAAAGAATTGCTATATCAACATTAATAGCAACAGTTTTATCAACTAATATCTTTGCTGCACATACGTTTGCTGCAGAAAATCCAACACCAATTCCTAGTTCTGAAAATGTAGACGATTTAGCTGAACAATATGCTGAGTTTAGTTTAGGACCAGATGGTATAAGGGAAGCTATCCAAAAAACCGGTTCTAATGCATTAGGAATGGATTTATACGCTTTAACACTTCTCAAACAACCTAACATTGATTTTAGAGGAGTAACCTTAATTAATGATGCTTTAAAACAGACAATACTTAATCACCAATTACTTGCAAAGGAAAACGCCAAAACATGGTTAGATGAATTAAAACCACAATTGATTCAAACCAATGAAAATATCATAAGTTATGACATAGAATTTCAGAATTATTATGGTGCATTAAAAGAAGCGGCAGATACAGCGGTAAGAGTTGGGAAAGAAGCTCAAGACTTATCAACTCAAGAAAGGAAGCAAAACGAAGCTCAAGAAGCGAAAGACATATTAAGTGAGGGACTTCTAGATTTAACTCAATCCATTGAAATTAATAAACAAGAAGTAGACGATCTAGTAAACGATTTGAAGAAGTTTAGGGATAGATTAACCACTGATACTCAGAATTTTAAAACACATTCAAATACAATTACGTCTATTTTGGCAAGTGAAGATGCAGGTATCCCTTTGTTGAAACAGCAACTAGACACACATACGGAACTAATCAATAAATATAATGACATGATTATTGGAGGTGCAGTTGCTACTGCTCTAGGGCCAGTAGCCATTGTAGGTGGTGCAGCTATTATTTGGACTGGCGCAGGAACAAAAGGTGGCGTAGCTTTAATCTCTCTTGGAGCAGGAGGGACTGCAACAGGTATTGCTCTTGTAGTAAAAGGAAAAGAAGGACTTGATGAATCTACGGCAGAGATTAAAAGGCTAACACAAGAAGTAACAGAGAGCGAAACACAAGTTGTTCTGTTGTCTGCTATTGGGTCTCAATTAAATTATTTAAGTGAAACAATTGACGAGGCCATTACAGCCCTTGAAAATATTTCAAATCAATGGGGTACGATGGCATCTAAATACACTAATCTAGCAAAAGCTGTTCAGAGGGTAAATCCAGAAAGACTTACATTCATTACTAATAAGCTATCCACAGCAAAAGATCAATGGGCAGACATCAAAGAATATGCTGAACAACTGTATTTAAATGATATTCAACTTGTAGAAAAAGAGTTATAATATACCGGCTGTTTTAAATTGTATATTAAAGGATAGGTAAGATTATACCATGCTAAACAAATTCTAAAAAACACGTGACTGTTTGTTAGGAGCTTCTTCTAGATTCATTAGTAAGGGGCTTCTAACATCATAAGAGACAGATAATTTTTAAGAGGAGCAGGTGAACACGATGCGTAAAGAATGGTTAAAAAAAATGATATTATCCTTGATAGCCGTTGGAATTATAACTAGTCACATAGCACCTCAACAAACTTTTGCTGACGATTCCATACAACAAGAAGACGAGTATGACTTTGGACCAGGCAAATTACAAGATGAATTAGCAATATTAACAAACAATTTATATTTTCTGGATTTACATGCTAAGATAATGTATGAACAAGTTATACCAAGTTATAAAAATATTAGTCTAATAGATGAAGATTTAAAAAACAGACTGCAATATGATCAGAGATTTTCTAAAATACACGGAAAAGACTGGTTAGATTTTTATAAACCATTGTTTATAAAAACTATTCAAAATATTGCGGGATATAATGAACAGTTTCAATCCCATTACAATAATTTAATTACTGCTTTAAAAGAAAAAAATATAGAAGCATTTAAGTCAGAATTGTCTTTATTATATAATGATATCTTAAATAATAAGGAACAAGTAGATAATTTATCCGGACATCTTATCTCATTTCGAGATAAGTTGACCACAGACACAAATTATTTCAAAAGTGATATAAATGAATTAACTTCTATTTTAGCAACTAGTAATATTGGTATTTCACTTTTACAAAAAGAACTCGAGCGATATTATCAAGAAGTAAAAACTTACGAAGGAGTATTGATATTTAACAAGGTTTTAAATTTTTCTACAATTGGTAGGTTGTTTGATCCACTGTTTGATGATACTAGATCCAATCTAGATAATGCTTATTACAACATAGAACAGTTAAAACAAAGAATTTCTGGAACGGAAAAAGAAGTAGCTTTTCTGACAGATGTAGAGCATAATTATACTAGAATGACGGAAATAATGGATAGTGCAATTACTTCACTAGAAAATATATCAACTTATTGGTATACCATCGCGTCAAACTATAGAATAATATTAAGAAATATAGATTCTATTAATCCAGAAAGGCTTACATTTATAGAAAATAAATTAAACACCGCTAAGGACAATTGGGAGAATTTAAAAGAATCAGCGGATAATATGAGTCAAAGTTTGAAAGACGTAGCTGCAATCTCTAATGCAAGTAAAGCAGCTTTGAATATCCTATCTCCATTCAATATCTGGCTCCCTTTGAACATCTATTGATTCAAGTTATCATCCAAGTATGAAATACAATTATGCTTATAAGTAATGAGTATAATTAAGACCGATTTCCCTTTAATAGGAAAACAAAAAAGGTTGACCTTAGAACCACTTGTTAGTGGTTTTGGGTCAGCCTTTACGCTTCTACTTTAACTGAAATTCTTTGCCTACGTCATTTAACTCATCAGCAAGTTTTAATAATTGCTTTGCATTATCTACCATCTCTCCCATTGCACCACTTGACTGTTGAGCAGCTGCAGCTGTCTGTTCAATCCCCGCCGACGACTCTTCGGTAATAGAGGCAATATCTTGAATAGCTTCGTTCATCGTACTACTATTCGCTTTCATTTCCTCCAAATTAGTTGCCATTGTTTTTATAATCTGTACCATTTCTGTTACAAACATAGAAATGCCATTAAACGTTTCTTGGGTCGTATTAATTTGCGCTGTTCCAGCCTCTACTTCTGTATAGCTGCTTTGCAACGCTTCTGTGATAGAGACGGAATTTTGTTGAATATGAGAAACAATTTTAGTAATATCAGTCACGGAATCGCTTACTTGTTCAGCTAGTTTTCTTACTTCATCAGCGACGACAGCAAATCCCTTACCATGTTCCCCTGCACGAGCCGCTTCAATGGCTGCGTTTAGCGCTAATAAATTGGTCTGTTCAGAAATATCTTTAACCACATTAACAAGACTGTTTATTTCTTGCGATTGTTCATCCAAATCTTTCACTCTATCCACTGCACTTTTTACAATGTAATCGATTTGTTTCATTTGTTCTGAAGAAGACTTCATCATTTTGTCTCCTTCTTTCGTCATGGTTAAAATTTCATGTGAAGCTTGTTCAATGATCTTACCATTATCATTGGTTTCATTAACCTTTGTAACAAATCCTTCCATATTCATTGCTAAATCACTAGCGGTGTTAGCTTGTGTTTCTGATCCTGCAGCCAATTCCTGCATGGTTGTTGCTATCTGTTCTGAGCCATCTCTTACTTCATTGGCAGAATTGGCAAATAATCTGCTATGGTTACTAACTGTTTGAGAAACCGTCTCCACTTTATGGATCAGTTTATTTCTATCTTCACTTATTTCATTAGTTATCTGAATCAATTGTCCTAACTCATCTCGTAAATTTGTTGTTAACGACTCATGCTGCAAATCACCTTGAGCATATTGCTGTAAACGTTTTAATACAAGTGTAATAGGGTTAGAAATAAGTTTTACTGTCATAAAAGCAATCCCTATACCAATCAATGCTACAGCAATAGTAATTGTCAATCCCCATAATGAGGTTGTTTTACTGCTCGTAATAATCGATTTCCCATCTTTAGAAATTTCCTCTTTACCTGCTGCTAAAGCTTGCTGCAAATCAGATTGAAGTTCGAGCTGCATAGGTTCAACTTGGTTACTTAGCAGTTCCTTTGCTTCTTTTAGCTTTTCACTATCATGTAAACGGAAAACTTCTTGCAACGCCTCTTCCCATTGTTTGGTTTTAGCTGTGAATTCCTCCATTGTTTTCAATTGGTTTAAATTGCCTAACTCCTTCATTAACGTTTCATTTTCCGTTTGTATCTGATCGTATTTTTCTTTATATTCTACTTGCCCATATAGTAAGTATGCTCTAGTTACCCCTGTTTGCTCAGCAAAGTTAGTATTTAATTTCTCCTCTAAATGAACAATTGTTAAATCCTCGTTGATTATCTTTTCAATACGCTGACTCGTCTGTTGATTTACTATAAAATAATAAATACCTAGTATACAGATTGCAGCGATAATGACCATAAAGCTGACATATAGTTTACTTTTTAAGTACTTAAAATTCATAACTTTTTCCATTTGGTCATCCCTTTCTCTTTTTCCTATACTATTACTTATTATATCGGCTTAAAATCGCAGAATTAGATATATAACTGCATTTACATAATATTCTGTTCTTCAAGAAGATTAGGCTGGCGTTAAAGTAATAATTAGTTAATCACGATATACGAACAAATTGGATTCAAACCTACGAAATTATATGTTTTCTTAACATTGAACAAAGCTTATTCAGGTTAACAAATAATCCTAGCTTTTATATACTTAGATAGAAGTAAATTTAAGGAGGAATGTGTAATGAAAAGCATTGCTGTTTTTTGCGGATCACGAGATGGAGCCTCTGCCGCTTATATTCAAGGTTCTAAACAGCTTGGAACGGAGTTAGCTAAGCAAAAAATTACCTTAGTTTATGGAGGTGCACGTGTTGGTATAATGGGGGCTATTGCTGATACAGTGCTTGAATACGGTGGTAAAGTAATCGGTGTTATGCCAAAATTTTTGCAAGATAAAGAGCTTTCTCACCCTTATTTAACTGAACTTATCATTGTAGAATCCATGCATGAACGAAAAATGAAAATGGCATCTTTAGCCGACGGATTCATTGCCTTACCTGGGGGTCCGGGCACGTTGGAGGAATATTTTGAAGTATTCACATGGGCGCAAATCGGTTTACATCGTAAGCCATGCGGACTGCTAAATATTAATCACTATTATGATCCTTTGGTTTCTTTATTTCAGCATATGACAAATGAACAATTTATGGAGCAAAAACACAGAGATATGGTCTTAATCGATAATGATGCTTCAGGGTTATTGACAAAGTTCTTTACATATGAAGCTCCTTCTGCAAAAACATTTATTACAAAAAAATAAATCTAGCATTCTATATAAAGCTACTCCGCCTGTGATCGGCACTAATTCTAATTTGATTCTATATAATCTACTTTATTTATTAAAATCATTATTTAAGATAAACTTATGCTTTCCATAGGTTCCTTAAGTTTTTTCTTCTTTGCTACGGATGAATAGTACAAAGGCAAACATCACAATTGCTCCAGTACCTCCCCTGTATGTCTCCCTTATCTGTTACGTCTTGTGATTGACATGCTGTCGAGCAGTAAGGGGCCCTCTCTATTCGATTACACAACAACAACTAAATTAACTGATTCGAGCACGATAAGAATCCTGTAATGTAACATTTCCCCAATTCTTTAGCTTCGTCAATAATTTTTAGAAGTACAGCCTTTGATATAAAGTGAAACTTCATTCAGTAGGAGTTTTCTTCCATCTCCTACTGAATGTTAGCTTGAACGAATCGGGCATTTAGGTGCCGTTTTCTCCCACTTAGACCCTTTTTGTATCAATTCAAGGCTCTTGAAATGGGAGTCTTACGGCACCTTAGATGCGGGATAATTACAATCCACATGATATACCCTCTACAAAAAAAGATGAAGCAAGCTGCTGGAAAGAGAACAATCGTGTTTGTATGAAATGATCCAATCAAAACATCCGTCAAGTTTAGGCAAGCTCTAACGGAAAAAGCCAAACAAACAAAAAAGGGCTATCCCAAAGCCCTTTTTATATTATTTTCTGTATAAGTTAGCTTAAAATTTGATGGGATGATTGACTTTTGAAAAGTACTAGTTCAAAATTCGGTAATATGTATACATCATCTCGTATAGGCTAGCTTTAAGCTCATGTTAATTTATATTAACTTTCAAAAGAGCTCCGTTTTTTTATAATAAACATATTTATTATAAATGATATCATCAAAACACTAAGCAAAACAATCATTGAAGTTATCCATGTAGTACCATCTTTAGGATGTTCCACAGATACTACACCTTGGTAATCAAATAGTTTTTTTTCAATATAATATAGGGCATTCTTTAAATCAAAAACTCCTAAATTAGGTAAAAGAAACATATAGACAATGATCAAGACGATACCTATATACATGTTTTTAAATACGATCCCTAAAGTGTATCCTACTACCATGAAAATTACAGAAATGGCATATGCGAACATAAATTTAAAAAATATAGGTGAACTCGAATTCATAAATGGTAAACTCAAATCAAATTCGGATATCGGAATGGTAGCTGATATCTTGTTATAGAAAAGAAAGCTGAAGAGATAAGAAACGATTAAAGATATAACCATAATAATAAACCCGCTTAACGCCAGTGAAAATTGTTTAGCAATTCCCAATTTTACTTTATTACCCCTTACTGTTTTAAATTTAATCGTTTTGTATCGAAAATCAGTGATTGCAATTAACAAACCAAAAGTTCCAAATACCACTGGAAAATAGAGAATGGCTGATTCTAAAAGTTGTGATAATGTATATTTTGGACTTGCAGTATAAAGATACTTACTAACTGTTTCTTTATAATATAGAATAGGATTAGTTATCACTCCACCTGTTTCAGTCTTTTCAAACTTATATTCTCCGGCTAAATCTTTTTCAATATCATCAACGTTGTTTTTCTTATAAAATTTTTCGGTTGCTTGATAATCATTATATGTATCCATGACTGCGGCATAATTTAAGAATAAGATTATACTAAACAATAAAATAAGAAATAATAGCATTATATAATATACTTTTGAATAAATTCCATACTGTATCTCTTGTTTAAAGAATTTCATCATCATATATATCCTCCAGTTTTAGTTCACTGTGACGAAAATTTTCTTTTAATAATAGAATTCTGTTGTTTTTAAATATAAATACGTCATCTATTATTTCGTTGTAAAAGTTAAATTGATGTCCTGTTAATAAGATAGTCATTTGTTTCGACCAATCTTTAATAAAATGTTGCGTTTTTCTTATCATCTCATAGTCTAACCCATTCGAAATTTCATCCATGATCAAATACGTTGGTTCTAAAATTTCAACAAGTGCTAATGCCAATTTTTTTCGTTGACCGTAAGAATACGTTTTTACTTTATTCTTTAATATTTCGTGATTTAAGAATTTAGATGCAATCTTTTCAATTTGTTGTTGTTCTTTGTTACTTTCTCCAAAAAGGACAAGGTTCTTAAGACCACTTAAATTTGTATAAAAAGGGCAATCATCCCAAAGTACTAAACAGTCATTTCTTACTTTGTTTATTTTTTCTCCATGAAAAAGAAAATCACCTTGGTGCTGTTCCATATCCATCATGCACTTAATCAATGTTGTTTTTCCAGATCCATTCGGCCCCATTAAAAAAGAAATTTTATTATTTCAAAGGTGGAATCCTTTATAATAACTTTATTAGAATAACTTTTAGATATATTGATACATTTAATCATATTTCTATTTCCCCTCCCATTAATTAGAACCCATTTACTATATAGTAAATAGGTTCTATACATAGAGATAACTATCTATTATAGTACCATTTAGCTTTACCAGTTCTATAAGCTCTTACCTGATCTACTATGGTATCTGCCCAGCCTAAAGTAACTCCACCTATTACAGCGCCTGCTAAAAATTCATTCTTGTAATTGTAGACATGTCGTGTTTTGGTGGATTGAGACTTCAATTTTTTTACGCCCTTATTTTTAATATAAATCCCACTTCTTCGCTGATCTACATCTGAACTTTTTATTCTTGAGGAATTAGTTGACCACGATATGATATTTTTACTGTAAGCAATTCTTTTTATCCCCCTTTCGCTATATGATGTGTAGTATGCTGCTGATGTTGTGACAGGCTCTAAAATAGTAATACTCATTATTAGTGCTAACACCAAAGTTAAACGCTTCTTTTGCAATCTTAACATCTCCCATATATTAAATTTGTATTGGTCATTTAATTTGTATGGCAATCTATTAATAACCTAGATAGATACTATGTAATAATCTGATAAAGTAATAGATGATGATTCAAGTATCCGATCCTTTTATAAAAACCGCCAAAGGATAACCTTATTAAATGCCAATATTATTTATATTATGAGGTAATATGGAGTTACCTCAAATATACCAAGTAAATGTGAATTTATTTACTAATCCCTTAATTGTAGTAAGGATTAAAAGACAAATTCTTGCTTATAGTTATTTTAAATGAAGTAGACTGCTTTATCGCCTATCTATTTACACCACATTGATTCATTATTTTATTAACATATCAGTGACCGTTTATGATGGGAGAAAAAAGTAGTCTTTTTGTCTTCCCCTGCTAAACTGTGGTTCGCCAGTCGCCTTGTTGGCTTTGGAAGAACCCACTTTTAGGAGATCCCATGTAACATTGTCCATCTAGTAATAAGTCGTGAAAGCAAAAAAGTTTTTCTACACTTTAAAATAACTTGCCAAATCAGTCCATCTAGTATTTCTATCTCTTTTTTGGCAATTTTTTAACTGTAGCTCTTGAAAAGTGCATTTTTATTTTTGACCTTATACTCTAGCGGCTTCAGCTTTATTCGTATAATTCATATTGCCATTTCATATTAAGCGGATAAAACTTATCGGATATTAGCATAAGTGCTTTACAATTATCGGAAAAAATACCCATTTACTAACAAATTCTTCCTATTAATGAGCATATTATACCGTTTCAGGGGATTATTAACAACTATTTTTTATATATTTTGTTCCCATCTTTTACTAATTACATAAATCTATTGGTTATGGTCTACTCAAAAAGAAACAGGGATTCGTTTGTCACCCCACGTAACTAATCACAAATCGGTCATGAGGATGGTTTAAAGCAGTTAATCCGGAAAAGAAGAGAATGATTCATTCTAGAATAGCCTTCCTTGTAGTCAAGTGCTTATCTTTAATTCGATCCACCCATATATTTTCTTCATGCAAGTACTGACCAGCTATGCTTTAGATTAATCCTAGTTGTTAACATTAGTTATCTTTCCTTTTAGCTTCCTAAAAATCATGGCTATCCAAGTACATTCATTCAACTGTTAATCATTCTTACATCATTAATAGCTTTTATAACTAAAAAGAAATAATTTCAGTCATAAAATGTATTTCTTTATTATTTGTCTTCTGATTTGGTTTTTGGAAGAAAAATCAATTGCTTCCATGCTATACTGTAGTAAAGAGTATAGTAATGGAGTTGATTAGTATGGACCCACTTGATATCATGATGAGGCTTGATCAGATCGTTCCATACTTCGATCCGATTGTAAGTGCAGAAAATCAATTAATCATTGGCCATGAAGTAAAGCCATTCTTTCAAGATGATGCTGGTGAATTACATAGTCTTTCATGGTTTTTCAATGATGAAAACATACCAAGTGACTTTCGTTTAGAGCTTATTCATACTATTTTGTATAAAGTATTAGACAGTTATATGAAAACCGATCAGTCCCAACTTTTATTTATTCACTATGACGCAAAATTACTTTTAAAAGATGATGGAGACAGTATGCTTTCTTTATTGAAGACTTATGCCGATCAAGGCTTGCGCCTAGAAAAGCTTGTCTTACAATTTTCTGAGGCATACGTCAGTGAACATCTATCTTCGTTTAAACATTTATTTGCTTATATACAAACATTTGGAATTCAAATCGCTCTTGATGATGTGGGACAACGTAATGGTAATTTAGATAAATTAGCTTTAATCAAACCAAACATTATTAAGGTAGACGTATCTTTTTTACAGAATAATGACCTGCCACAATTATATCAAGATGTGCATCACTTATTATCGATGCTATCGCGCAAAATTGGAGCTACATTATTATTTAAAGGGATTACTTCTTTTCATCAGCTCAATTATGCGTGGAGAAATGGCGGTCGATACTATCAAGGCAGTTATTTAGAGGAGACACACGAACATTTTATAGCAGCTGATAGTTGTAAAGACAAGGTAAAAAAAGACTTTCAATACTTCACTACATTTGAACGAAAAAAAATGAAAGCACAATTAGATTTAACAGAAAAAATAAATCAACAATTAAATACAACGTTAAAAAATATTAACCCTGACGATCCTTATGATAAAACAATCCTTACCGTTGCTAAAGATTGTGACTCCTTTTGCTTTCGAGTCTACATCTGTAATGAAGCAGGCTTTCAATTATCCGCAAACGCAGAAAAAGACGAAAAAGGAAACTGGAATTTAGATCATGAAGGCAAACAAAAAAACTGGAGCTGGCGGCCCTATTTTTTCGAGAATGTTGTTCGTATGAATGTGGAAAAAAAAGGAATCCTATCTGACCTTTATACAGATATTGAGAAGGATGAGCGCATTCGCACATACTCTCATCCCATTTCTGACAATACTTTTATTTTTATTGATATTCCATACAGTTTTCTTTACGAGCAAGAAGGCTTACTATAAAAACGAAATTAGAAGAAAGCTTGTAAAGAGAAAGATGTTTAACATAGGTGATCGGATTATGACTAATTGGAGAAATAGTTCACTTTCGAGAGGGATTACTTGACCCATTTCCTAAACGTAAGGGTGCAACCGAGTAACTTATGTAACTTTCTCTAAAAATCGTACCAGATGAGTTTTAAATAGAATTAGATGTGTTGAAAAAAACAATTGCTATTCTATTCCAACTTTCCTGTGTTATAGTCTGACTTCGACTTTTGAGCTTTCTCTTCCGACTTTGTGATGTTCTGGTTCGACTTCTGGTCTTCCTGTTACGACTTCGTGATGTTCTAATTCGATTAATGGACAGGTTAGGTTGACTTTTACCTGAGGGCTTTAAACAACAGAACTTGATATGCGTGTTCCTGAACTATTTCACATTTAGAGTAAAAGCTCATTTTCATTTTAAAAGTGAGCTTTTACTTATTTAAACACACCGGAAGTAACCTCATCACTTTGTAAGTTTTCAATAGATGTTTTTAAAACTTGAATTGCTTGCACGCAATCTGTCAAATCAGACCATTCTTCAGGATTATGACTAATTCCCTTTCGACTCTTCACAAATAACATAGCGATGGGCACTTTTTCACCGATAATCATTGCATCATGTCCAGCACCGCTCGGCAGGCGTAACGGTCGAATTCTGTGTTTCTTCATTGCTGTTTCCAATAAATCTTGTATATTGTTATTAATCGGAACTGGTTTTACCTTCGTTTTTTCCATAATATTCACAGCCATACCATGCTTTGCTGCAATATCTCCTGCTAACTGTTTAACCAATTCCATAAGCTCATCCCTTGTTTTTTCATAAATATCTCGAATATCTACATACAATGTTACCTTTCCTGGAATTACATTTACTCCATTTGGTTCAACAATTTGTTTGCCTATTGTTGCTACCGCTGAGTCACTAACTTGGCTCGGCAATTGATTTACTTTCCACACCAATTCACTTGCCGCGACTAACGCATCCTTTCGATCATTCATCGGCGTATTTCCAGCATGACCTGCTTCACCGATAAATGTTATTTCTAACCAGCATGGCCCTGCTATGCCAGTGACAATGCCACATGGTACGTTTTCCTTCTCTAAAATTTTACCTTGTTCAATATGTAGTTCTACAAATAACTCGATCTCTTTCATGTCACGTGCGGCATTTTGATAGCTTTCTACACTTAATCCGCGCATTTGTAAAACCTCTGCAAACTTCAAGCCATCTTTATCTTGCAGTTGTTTTTTTCTTTCTATAACGTGGTTGCCAACCATCGCCTCACTTCCATTTAAACCACCATTGAATCGAGATCCTTCTTCATCGGCAAAGATAACTACTTCGTATGGTTTGATCGGTTGATACCCTTGAGTATTCCATGCTTCGACAACTTCTAGTGCTGCTATTACACCTAATGTACCGTCAAAATGTCCACCATTAGGGACGGAATCAACGTGAGAACCGCTCATTATTACAGGAAGTGTATCTTCTTTACCTGCTAACCGACCAATAATATTCCCTGCACCATCTTCTCTTACATTTAATCCGGCTTGTTTCATCCACGAAGCTACCAATTTTTGAGCATGTGCTTCTGCCTCCGAATAACCGGAACGATTGGAACCATTTTCTGCAGTTTTCCCAATATTAGCTAATGCATTTAATCGTTTAGCAATTCTTTGTCCGCTAATTCCATCCCCTTCAAATTTTAGGTCGTACGTCTTCATTAATTGTTCAAAAAGCCAATTATTTTGATGATCAGCCATTAATTATCTCCCTTTCGCAATTTTTATTCGCCTCTAAGTACCTTCCGCTTCACCTTAATAACAGATTCATTATAGTTGACATAATATTATAAAAATAAAAATCCGTGTTTATAAAAAACTTAAAAAAACCTAGAAGTTCAAAACGATGCATTTGAAGCTCTGAATCGTAGCCTTTCCATATCCCTCAGAAACAAGCCGGTTATTTGCCATTTGAATTTTAATGAATTTTTAAACATCTTATTAAAAATAAATTCATATACTCTTTCATCAATGAACTAATATCATCATAATTCGTATTCATATATACAGTCAAGATCGTTTCCATTACATTTAGGTAAACTAATTTGATTAGAAAAACTTGGGTTGTCGCTAAGTCTTTATGGCGAATCTATCGTTTTTCTTATACGATAAAGTGAAACTTCATTCCCGTGGAACGCTTTTTACACGGAATGTAAGTACCTCAAGGGTATGACCTTTAAGGCCCTTGAACCAATCGGGCATTTAGGTGCCGTTTTTTCCTACTTTGACCCTTTGCATGAACTCAAGCTCTTAAAGTGGAAAACTTACGGCACCTTACATGCGGGATAAAGCCTAAAGTTTTATACTTTCCTATAGTATAAAGAAAAAGGAAGCCGCGAAGACTTCCTTTCTAAATCCATTTATTTCATCCATTTATTGATTCGATCCTGATTTTCGTCTACCCATTTTTTAGCTCCTTCGATTGGTTCTTCTGTTTCATTCACATATGTCATTAATTCCCCAATCGCTTCGTCATCCATTTTCCAGTTTTTCATCCACTCACTAACTTCTGGAAAATCTTTTTCAAAGTCTAAGCGAGTAGCGTAATAAATTTTTTCTACTTCTCCATAGACTTTTTTAGGGTCCTCTAAATATTTTAAATCAAATTGTGAGAAAACTCGGTGTGGATTCCACAGTGGGGCAACAATCGGCTCCTCTTTTTTAATTGCTTCATCAATTTCTGTAATCATTGCCGGCTCAGAGCTGGGAATTAATTCATAATCCAAATCGTATTCCTTGATTACTTCTTCTGTAACTTCCATAGTTCCTGCTCCAGGATCAAAACCAGTTATTTCTCCTGCGAACATATCTTTATGTTTATTTAAATCCTCAATACTATTAATATTCTCTAAATATGTTGGAACGACAAGACCTACTTTTGCATTATCATACCAAGGCTCTTCAGCAAAGAAAACCTGATCTTTATATTGTTGCAAGTAAGCTTTATCTTGTATCGGCAACCATACTTCTAAATTGATATCTAACTCATCTTCAGCAAGTGCCTTCATGATCGTTCCCATATCTAACAAATTTAACTTCACTTTATAGCCTTGTTCTTCTAAAATAACTTTCCACATATTGGTTACAGCAATATTTTCTGCCCAGCTGATTTGCGCCATTTCTATGGTTCCCTTATCCTCATTGGTTGCATCTTTTGATCCTGTTCCTTTAGATTCTGACTTTGAACTATCCCCACATGCTGATAATATAGTAACAAAGACGATACTAAGTACAAGAAATACCCTTTTATTAAAACGCATAAGTTATTTAACTCTCTCCCATTCTTTTTTATGTTGGTTCTTTTGGTAAAAACTCATAAATTTCCTCAGATCTTATACTAGCCACCAGCCGCTCCAACCAACGATAATAAACTTTTGATTGTTCAAGTTGTTCATAAATGTGACGAGCCTCATCTATCAGTTCTGCTGAAACATTCTCATCTTCAAAAATTTGATCTAAGGAAAATTCTGCTTGTTTAATTGCTTCCATATTCATTTTTGCTTCCCGATCCCACAATTGACAAAAATAGGACATAAACGAATGAAAAAAATCCTTCTCTGCAGCGTACGTATGTTTACGAGAACCTTTTTGGAATTTTTTCTTTACCATCTCAATTTCCTGTAGTTTCCTGACACTTGTACTCATACTTGGTTTACTCATTCCTAGTTCTTCTCGCATTTCATCAAGGTTCATTTGATCCTTAAAATACATGGTAGCATACAATTTCCCAGCTGCTGGAGTTACCCCATAGACATCCATGGTCTCTGCGATTGCTTCAATCACATACCCTTTAGCTTCTTCTAACTTTTCTTTAGCTATGTCATCATTAGATCCCGCCATTAATTCACCTCCAATACTATAATTAAATTTGTTAAATATGTTAAGAATATATTTTATAAACTTAATCTTAACGTATCATTGAAATATGTCAAATAAAAAAATAAGTTATTTTATATTGCTTAAACATTACTTCTAACAAATTGCACCGCCATTCAACTAGCAAAATCTTTTAATATACTTCATTAAAAAAACTTGGTTAGCAATATGCTACTGGTACAAATTATTTCCTGGGGGTACCAACGTAAAACGTTAAAAATTCACTACACTTGAATTAACATCACGGTAAATATTTGTGTAATCATAAATTTTAATATTTTAATCATTACTTCCGGACATTAAGTGACATTTAAAGATTACTTTTATCCATGAATGAGTAGATCAAAAACAACTTTTGCAGGCGTCCTTAAAAAACCGCGAAGTACCGCTGCCGTAGCTTTTCTCATCCCTTGAGAAACTGCATGCTTCGCTACCATCGTTTTTCTTGTCCTTTTAAAAACTGCGATTTATTCCTACTGAAGCTCACCGTCCTAACAATCCGAATGAATCAGGAACTAATGTTATTACACCTGTTTAAACTTCTTGATATTCGCTATGAGTCTATGGTGTTTTAAGCGCAGATATCGGAGAAAACATGGCAGCCCCATAGACTTCATCTCTTACATTTTTATTTTTACTAAATGAGTGATCACCAAAAATTATATAGCGCATCTTCAAAAGTGGAGTTTTCTTTTTCCCCACTGATTGTCAGAATAACCAGAATCGGACATTTGACTTGCGGTTGAATCATCTACTTATCCTCCTAGGTTTCATCTCGTAGCATGAAGGGCAGATCTTATCGCCCGTTACATACGGGATAAATTTGATTTTGACAAAAAAGTTTGAACATGTTAGATTAAATTTATTAAGAACGTTAAATAAATATTTAACAAACTTAACATAATGGGAGGGAGATTTTTTGAACTTCAAACAAAACTTTATTAATGGCAAATGGGTACCATCTCAAACAGGTAACAAACGTGATATTATCAACCCATTTAACCAAGAAATTATCGCTCAAGCGACTGAAAGCGATGAAACAGATGCAAAAGCTGCCATTGCCGCTGCGAGAGAAGCATTTGATAAAGGAGAATGGCCCCGGACATCGGCAACAGATCGTAGTAGAAAGTTACATACAATAGCAAATTTAATCGAACGAGATAAAGAAGAACTAGCTCAGTTGGAAACACTCGATACAGGTAAAACACTTGATGAGAGTCGTGGCGATATGGAGGATATAGCAGGTGTATTTCGTTATTATGCAGAATTAGCAGATAAAAATGGAGGAGAAATCATAGACTCTCCTATACCGAATACAATGAGCAAAGTTGTTTATGAGCCTGTTGGAGTTTGCGGTCAAATTACTCCGTGGAATTATCCATTATTACAGGCTTCATGGAAGCTCGCACCAGCACTGGCTGCCGGAAATACATTAATTATGAAGCCAAGTGAAATAACACCATTAACAACGGTAAAAGTTTTTGAATTAATGGAAGAAGCAGAACTGCCAAAAGGCGTTGTCAACCTCGTACTAGGAAAGGGAGATACCGTTGGCGCTGAACTATCGTCTAATCAGGAAGTTGATTTGATTTCTTTTACAGGTGGAATGAATACCGGAAAGAAAATTATGCAATCGGCTAGTTCAAATGTGAAAAAACTTGCTTTAGAATTAGGTGGTAAAAACCCAAATATTATCTTCGCCGATGCCGATTTAGATACAGCGGTTGATCAAGCATTAAACGCCGTTTACTTTCATGCTGGACAAATTTGTTCAGCCGGTACAAGAATCATTATTGAAGAAAAGATTCATGATTCATTTGTTCAAGCATTGATTAAACGGGTGAAAAACATTAAATTAGGAAATGGCTTTGAATCTTCTACCCAAATGGGGCCGCTTATTTCTAAAGAACACTTAAATAAAGTCATTCAATACGTAGAAGTCGGAAAAAGTGAAGGAGCAGTAATAGCTGTCGGCGGAAAACAGCCTGATGTGCCTGAATTAAAGGATGGGTTCTTTTACTTACCTACTGTGCTTACTAATTGCACATCAGACATGAGTGTCGTGCAAAATGAAGGATTTGGGCCTGTGATAACTGTGGAAACTTTTACAACCGAAGAGGAAGCCATTCAACTAGCAAATGATTCTATATATGGTTTATCTGGAGGCGTTTGGACAAAAGATATTGCCAAAGCAGAACGCTGTGTTGCAAAAATGCGAATGGGCACGGTTTGGATTAATGATTATAATGTATATTTTCCACATGCACCTTGGGGTGGATTTAAGCAATCCGGAATTGGTCGCGAACTCGGCAAAGCAGGATTAGAAGAGTATCAAGAAGCAAAGCATATTTTTCAAAACTTACAACCAGAAGCATTAAATTGGTTTTAATACTATAGGGGGTTTTGTACATGAGTTTAAATATGAAAATAGAACATATGCACAAATTGCATACATTTGAAATTCCAACTACTATAAAGCATGGCATTGGGGCAATTAAACATATTGGAAATGAAGTTAAACAGCTTGGTGTATCAAAAGTATTATTAGTAACTGATCCAGGTATCTATCAAGCTGGAGTAACAAAGCCAGTAGAAAAATATTTAGAGGATGCTGGAATGAAGGTAGTAGTTTTCAATAAAGTGGAACCTAATCCACCGGTTCGGTTGATTGCAGAAGGTTCTAAGCTATATAAAGAGGAAAACTGTGATGGACTTGTTGCTGTTGGTGGCGGGAGTTCTATGGATACAGCAAAAGGAATTGGTGTAGAAGCTACACATCATGGCAGTGTACTAGAATATGAAGCTGCAGAAGGAAAAAAACCGTTAGAACATCGGATTCCGCCATTAACTACAATCCCAACAACAGCAGGAACTGGATCCGAAGTTACGCAATGGGCAGTTATTACGGATGAAGAGCGGGAGTTTAAATTTAATACTGGTGGCCCGTTAATCGCCGCTCATTTAACGATTATTGATCCTGAATTGCATGTCACTATGCCACCTCATGTAACAGCAATGACTGGGGTTGATGCATTGGCTCATGCAATTGAATGTTATACCATGCATTTTGCCCAACCAATAACAGACGCTGTCGCACTAATGGCGATAGAATATGCAGGAAAATATATTCGTCGTGCATTTGCTGACGGTAGTGATTTAGAAGCACGCTACGGAATGGCCCAAGCCGCTATGCTTGCCGGGCTGTCTTACGGAAGCGAATCAGCTGGTGCTGCACACGCCATGTCTCAAACATTAGGAGGTATCATTCCAGTTGCTCATGGTCAGTGTGTCGCCGCTATGCTTGGTCCGGTGATGGAATTTAACTGGAAAGGGCATCCTGATAAATTTGCTAGAATTGCGCAAGCGTTAGGTGTCGACACATTTCATATGACAACGGAAGAAGCAGCAAAAGCAGCTGTAAATGAAGTATATCAGCTTGTTGAAGATCTTGATATCCCTACACTTGAAGAACAAGGTGTCTCACCAGATATGATTGATCGCCTATCAAAAGAAGCTATGAACGATCCACAAACGGTCGGTAATCCACGAGATTTAACTGAAAAGGATTACCAATGGATTTATAAACGCTGTTTTGGTTTAGTACCAAAAACGATCTAGAAAGTCTACATTTAATATAGCCCTTTATACCCTATCCCCATTGTTTCTTTTAAGCGAAGCAATGGGGTTTTATGTTATTATCAAAGTGAATACCAATACGTATCAAACTTTTATATTCTCTCCTAATTTAATCTTCACTATGAATTAGTTGACTAACGCTAGATCGTTTCCTCTTATTTTAACCCTATATTAATTTTACTCTTACCGAAGAATATATATAACTACATCTACAAATTCAGAGGGGTAATGGTATTCATTATCCATTTTAAAAATTCTATTATTTTTTTCTACAAAGATTTACAGATTAACTTATCATGAAACCCCATTTTTACAGTATTTAATAGTGGAATGAATAACTTACCCATATCATGTTTAGATTATGTATAGAAAGTTACTCTACTCTATAACTAGCTCGTTTAACCTGAGTTTAAAAATATACAATGGAGAGGTTTCACATGATAAAAATACTATTAATAGATCATGAAGGTATAACCAGTGAGGGCTTGCGTTTTATCATTGATAAGGAAGAAGATTTAAAATTTCTCGGTGTACAGATTCACGAGGAACAGGTATTAAAAACTGCAAAGGAAGAACATCCAGATATCATTCTAGTTCATGTTCAGGAATCGTATACGTACAACCTTAAACTAACTAAAAAAATCAAGGAATTGATTGAGGATGTCAAAATTATTTACATTCTGTCTATTTATGATGAAGCATTAATTATAAAAGGTTTTAAAGCAGGAGTAGAAGGATTCTTCCTTAGTCAATTACATTTTGTCCATCTAGTTCATATGATTCATATGGTCTATTCCAATCATTATGTGCTTCCTAAGGAAGTAAAAGATACGATTATGAAGCATTTTCGAAAGACAAACCCTAAAAAACATTTAAACTCACAGCTATTAGACATGGGAATCCACTTGACACAACGGGAATTGGATATTGTTTATCTTTTATATAAACAAAAAAAGAATATAGAAATTGCTCAACTATTAGATCTAAAAGAGAAAACAGTAAGAGATTATGTTAGTGCTATCTATAAAAAATTAGGTGTAAATAAACGGGCACTCGCAATAAATTTATTAACTGAAATGATGGAATCTGATTAAGGGAATTCTCCACCCAACACGATTAGTGAATACAAACGTTACCTCCACCTTTCTTTTTATTTACGCTATTAGGTGGAGGATATTGTTGTTCTAATTCAGATGTAGGATAAAAGCTTCGTTTAAAGATTAATATGATAGTACCATTTTTCCTCTTTATTATTTTCACATGATGATGTGGACCATTCACATTTATTTATTTTTTAAAAACATCCATTATTTTAAATCTTCCAACTATCCTTGCTAAATTATATACTATACTAAAATCACCGTTTATATTTCACTAATCTCTCTCCATTTTACCAAAAATTTACATACACATCAATAGATACCTTATAAATGTTACATGAATTGCTTTCTTCACCAATTGAGTAAAATTTTAGTCCATTCATACTGAAAAACAAACGAATTTAAGATAAGCTAAACAATATCTATTCTTTTCTGAAAATTTTTACATACTGGACTTTTTACCTAAACAAAACCAAATGTTTATAACTTTTATTATAGGTCAATATACCTATATAATCATTAAAAATAAGTTTTTAAGGGAAGGATGATGAGATACCTTGTTTTTACCTGTCTTATACAGCATCCATCAAAAATTATTCAGTATGCAACAAGTAACAAGGTGTGGCTTATTTGCTTACTTACTACTTAGTTTAGCCGCCACTCTTTTTTTTCTATTTTTATTTCAACTATTTAAAACATCATTAAAAATAAGTGATCAAAAACAAGTGTGGAAGCAACCGAAAAAAAATCTTTCCAATATGTATCAAGACAGTAACAGTTGGGGATATCCACCTGATACGCAAGTAGATTGTTTTCTAGCAAATAGACTAGAAACAAACATCCATACTACCATTATTGCCATACGGGATATACTTTATTTGACCAAAAAAGATAAACATCCATCTATTTCTATAGATATACCGTCGAATTTTCCACATATTTTAATGGAGGAAAATCAAGTTATTGATCTTTTCATGCAACTTTTTCATTATATTTATACAGTGATAAAATCAGATCATGTTTTAATAAAAGCAAGAGCTTTAGACCAGATGGCAACAATCTATATAATGGACAAGAGAAACACGATTAGCAAACAAAAAAGCATGTTTCCAGTTGGCATGAAGCAAAGAGTTTTATTAAAACAGCTTATAAAATTATATGGAGGAAGAATAAATAAGGGAGCAATGCAGGAAAAATGTACTATCGTCGCTTTTCAATTGCCATTAGCAATCAGAGAAGATAAAAAGGAGACAGAAGAAGATTTCACTCTTTTAAAAAAGAAGACATCATCTAATCAAAAACCAACTGTAGTTATAGTAGATAATCACCCTGAAAATGTGTCTACTTTACTTAGACTGTTAACAGTTGACTATAGAGTGCTAACAGCAATGGATGGAACCGAAGCTTTAAAGCTGATAGATCATAATGAAGTAGATCTAGTTATTGCTGCTACCATGTTACCAAATTTGTCCGGGTATCAACTGACGCAGTTAATTCGTAAACATCATACATTTTTCCATTTACCTGTTTTATTGCTTCCACCACGAAACAAATTAATTGATATACAGGCTGTATTTCACTCAGGAGCTAATGACTATATATTAAAACAAATGGATCCACTTGAGATAAAGTCACGTATTCGTAGTCTTATTTATATTAGTAAGATGCAGAAACAACTACTACAAACAGAAGCAGCCCTATTACAAGCAAAAGTTCAACCGCATTTTTTATTTAATACATTGAATCTGATTGCATCTTTAGGCGAAATAAATCAGGAGAAAATGATTCAAGTAATTGAGGAATTTAGCTTCTTTTTACGGAGAAGCTTTAATGATATAAATGAAAATAGCATGATTGACTTGCATAAAGAGCTGGAATTCACCAAATCATATTTGTACATTCAAAAAGAGCGTTACGGTTCCAGGATTGATGTTAGATGGGAGGTTGACGAACATTTACAACTAAAAATCCCGCCTATAGTAATTCAGACACTCGTTGAAAATGCGTTACAGCATGGTATTCTAAGTTTAGAAAAAGGGGGAAGCGTTGTCATTCGGACAACAGAATTTGCAGATTATGTGATAATTTCTGTTTACGATGATGGAATAGGTATGAATCAAAGTACTTACGAGAAGCTGTTAACAAATTCTCCAGGGGAAAATTCTGGTATTGGGATACCTAATACCCATCAGCGCCTACTACGATTATTTGGTAAGGGATTAAATATTACTAGCCGTCCTAATCAAGGGACATTTATTAGCTTTCAAGTACCCAAATTATAGTATCTTTCTATCAACTATATTGTTAATCAGTTCTCCATTGTGAGGAACTGATTAACAATAATAATGATGAACTATTACTACGATCATGAACAAAAGTGCAGGTATTTAACGATGTACAAACTGGAGAAATTTAGTAATACTTCATACAAGGAGCGCTTCTCTCCTTGAAAAACCGCGATGTATTTGCTTCCGAAGCCTTTCTTGTCCCTGAAAATGAAGAACGCTTTTTAGTCGGCCTTCCTTTAGATTCAAGCGATGTTAACTTATTGTAGGAAGAAATACGAAGTCTGTTAGGGACTTGAACACGTAAACTAGACGGAACAAATATCCACCATGTAAAAACGAATATTATCATCTCCTACATATTAAAAAAGTTCGTCAATTAAATATTGATTTCATTACTGTTTTCGAAGCTGATTGTTGCCACTGATAAAACCAATTGACCGTTTCTTCTCCTAACGATACATTTAATCCTTCAATCACTTCTTTTCTCAACCGTTCATACTCTTGATATACCAGTACAGTTTGCCCCTCTGAAGCGTATATTTTCATTAATTCAAGATAAGCTTGTTCTGCGTTAGGATGTCGGTGACATATTATTTTATACCAATTTATCGCTTTTTGCTTATCCCCATGTTGCTGGAAAAAAGAAGCGATTTGTAATGCTGTCTCCAACCATCTTTTTTCTATGCGCTGTCGCTCTGCTTCTATCCATATATAATCATAATCCTGTAAGTATGGTGCTACACTTTTCTCCATTAAACGTTCATATCGCTCAATATTTCCAGAATGAATAACTTCCATCTCGTTTAACTGCTTTTCCCATTCCACGACATCAATTTTTACTTCTTTCAGTTCAAGCATATACGCATTATTCTTACTTATAATTTTAATATGATTGTGATATGGTTTTAACACCTTCCTGACTTGATATACGGTCGTATAAAGTAAAGGAAAAACTTTACTAGGTTCTGCATCTTCCCATAATAACTCAATTAACCTTGATTTTTGAATAAACTGACCACGATTTTGTAACAAATATAAGAATAATTCTTGTGCTCGTAAAGTTCGCCAATTGAAAAACTGTTTTTTATATTGTTGTGATTCAATGGATAACTGCTTAAACATATTAACTTGAATCAAGGTACTATACGAAATAGCTTTTTTACTCTCTAGGTATCCTTGTATCCGGGATACTGTTTTTTCCAAACGTTCCTTATTAAATGGCTTTACAAGATAGTCTAAAGCATGTAATTCAAAAGCTTGAACAGCATATTTATCAAAGGCTGTTACAAACACAATCGTAATGTGCGGTTTACTATTTTGAATCTCCTCAGCCAGCTCTAATCCATTTATTTCCGGTAACTGAATATCTAAAAACACTACATCAACATCATTCATTAAAATATATGCCTTACCTTCACTTGGAAATAAAAAACTACCACAAATATCTATCTGACCAATACTATTTAATTTACGTTCTAAAGAGTCTAAAGCATGTTGTTCATCATCAATTAGGACAACTTTCATAAAAAAGCCCCCTTTATAGTTGACGGTAAAAACAAGTCTAGATGCATCATTTTCTTAGTTAGTAAGGTAGGCTTAAAAATGCAAAACTGCTTTCAGTAAAGCTTTTCACTACTGAAAGGCTGGCACCGCAGGGGTATGACCTAAAGGCCCTTAAACAAATTAGGCATTTAGGAGCAATTACTTTTCCCTTCACTTCTTTGGATTATTATAATAAGGAAAGGTTTCGCTCCTTATATACAGGTTCATTTAAATTTTAATGTAAACTATAGGGTAATGTACATATAAAAGATATAAGCTTATGAATCGTCCACTCTATTTTGGATGATATTACTGTTTCGTCTCTCTTTATATCGGTTATCATTTACCATTAATCAACATTTTCTACAGGTCAATTCCAATTTTGTCATATCTTCTATAACTCCATATAAAGTGAATTCTTGTTCAAATTGACTTTTTTAACTACGAAAGAGAAGATCGAAGGCTAAGTCTGTACGTCCTTAAAAAATCGTCATGTATTGCTTTCAAAGCTTTCCCTATCCTTGAAAAATCGTAATGTGCACTGACGAAGTCTTTCTTATCCTACGACCCAAACGGATTGGGCAATTAGATGCTAAAAAAAATGGAAATTAAAAAAACTAAAGTTCAATAGGTTTTAATTTTAAAATAGCGGCAATATATATAGTGAGGGGAGTTTGGGCTAACCTAGATTGGAAACCTGTGCAACGAAACAGACATAATCACAATTCGACGATTAATCTTTACAACTAACGAACAAATTAAAAGGAGGAATAGCTATGAAACCTATAAAACGTTGGAATTCAGATAATCACCCTATGCACAGATTTAAAAATGAATTAGATACTATGTTTGATCGTTTTTTTGATGATCCTTTCTTCACAACAAAACCATTATGGAACAGGAACGAGGAAGGACTATTAGCTTGTAACATTAAAGAGAAAAAAGATCGCTATCTCGTTGAAGCAGA
Organism: Virgibacillus proomii; assembly: GCF_900162615.1. Taxonomy (NCBI): domain Bacteria; kingdom Bacillati; phylum Bacillota; class Bacilli; order Caryophanales; family Bacillaceae; genus Virgibacillus; species Virgibacillus proomii. The sequence continues at coordinate 419,528 of NZ_FUFN01000009.1, forward strand.
AATTCCAGGTATTGATCCAGAAGATATTGAAATAGAAATTGACAACAATATGATCACTATTAAAGGAGAGAAAAAGCAACATATTGAATCCGAAGATAAGGAAACGGAAATGCATGTAATTGAACATAGTTATGGATCTTTCCATCGTTCCTTTATGCTTCCAGATAATGTTAATACTGATGAAATTAATGCTGATCATAAAAACGGCATTCTCTATATCAATATTCCTAAAAATAAAGATAGCAAAAAACGTCGTATTGAAATAAGTAGAAAATAAAGGCTAAAAAAATGTGGATATTCCTGAACCTAAGTTGCACAGGTATATGTGGTAAGATACATTTATAATATGGAAAATAGCAGGTTAGCCCTATCTTACTTTTTTAAATGTGTGCCTGATATTCTACATAAACGAAAAGTGTGTTCAAAAAGAAGTTAAAATGAACTAAAAGCTCGGACAGTTGCATTTAAATGCATAACACGATGAATGAAGAAAGATGCATCTTTTAATGTACTTAATGAACTTAAACAAAATAATTCTGGAGACATGTATATGAATATTCTAGTCACGATTAATTCCAATTATATTCATCCTCTTAAAGTAATGCTCCATTCCTTATTTATAAATCATTCGAACGATAAATTTTGCATTTATTTAATGCACTCATCATTGAAGGATAGAGAGCTTACCATGTTAAATAACTTTATAGAAAGCAGAAATCAACAACTCAAAATTATTACGGTCGATAGTGACCAATTTGCAAATGCACCTGTAGTCAAGCATTTTTCAGTAGAAATGTATTATCGCCTATTAGCGTATAAATTCTTACCACCTTCGATTGACCGGGTACTCTATCTTGACCCTGATATGATCATTATTAACTCTATTCGAGAGCTGTATTATCTTGATCTGACTGGTTATTTGTATGCTGCTGCATATCATGACAGAACTCCAATTACAAATATAAATAAACTTAGATTAAAACCATATAATATAAAAGCTTATTATAATTCTGGTGTACTCCTATTAAATTTAAATGAACAGCGTCAGAAAATATCGGAGAAAAAAATTTTTGAATTTGTTGAAAAAAATAAGAAGAAGCTTATTCTGCCAGATCAGGATATTTTAAATGGCTTATATTCAAAGCAGATAAAAAATGTGGAAGAAACTTTATATAACTTTGATGCTAGATTTTATTATTATTATAAAATGGTGAGTAAAAATAAAGTAGATATGGATTTTATCATTAATCATACGGCTATTATTCATTTTTGCGGTAAGAAAAAGCCTTGGTATAAAAATTATTATGGAAGCTTTCATTCTTTGTATAAGCATTATGAACGACAGGTTAACCTATCATAAATAAAGAAGTTTGCTAGGCCTGAGTACTTATAGCTACTTCAAAAAAGAAATTCACTATGGAAATGTCAATAAAATATCGTTTATTAGTAATGAAGAGCATCCATTTCATACGATTACCAATAAATTTAGTAAGTGTTTTACAATATATCGAACAAATGTTCCCCGATTTGGAAAGAATAGTGGAGAGATTGCCGTAAAGGGAGTAGATAAAGCTCAAGCTGTTCAGTTTGTTTTGAAGCAGTTAAACATCCCCAAACACAATACAATGGCATATGGAGATGGAGACAATGATATTAAAATGTTTGAAGCAGTTAACTATGGTGTTGCTATGGAAAATGCCACAAAAAATCTAAAAAGAATTGCTAAAGAAATTACTTCAAGAGCAGAAGGTGATGGAATTTTCCTTAGCTTTCAACGAAATCAGTTAATTTCACCATAACCTTACTTTTCGATTCCCCTACTCTTTATTCACTATAGTTGAACCCCTTTATGGTGATGGAACTACCATAAAGGGCGGATAACCTATTCTATCATTTCTTTTTTATTTCCCCGGTTTAGCAGGGACGAATAATTCACATAATCATAAATGTCTTCTGTGATGAACTCACTAAACGACGTTAACTCTTCTAATGTTAAATCCTCAATACTGTTCCCCTTTTCTTCACAGTACAAAACAATGGCTCCGACAATCCCGTGGGCATCTCTAAATGGAACACCTTTTTTTACTAAATAATCAGCTACTTCTGTTGCATTTAAAAAGCCTGCTTTAATCGCTTTTTTCATTTCGTCTCCATTTACTTGCAAAGTAGCAATCATTTTATCCATTATCTGTAGGGAAAGCAGCACCTCATCCACAGCTTGGAACATGGGCAGCTTTACTTCCTGCATATCTTTATTATAGGAAAGCGGCAAGCCTTTCATTGTTGTAAGTGTAGAAATAAGTGCACCATATATCTTTCCTGTTTTTCCTCGAATCAATTCTGCTGCATCGGGATTTTTCTTCTGTGGCATAATACTGCTGCCGGTCGCATATGCATCATCTATTTTAATAAATGAGAATTCTTGACTACTCCATAATATCAATTCTTCACTTAATCTGCTTAAATGCATCATAATGATGGAAAAATCAGATAAAAGTTCGATAATAAAATCCCGGTCACTTACCCCATCCATAAAATTAGCTGTTGGTTTATGGAATCTTAGCTTTTTAGTCGTAATGTCTCGATCAATATCATGAGTTGTACCAGCTAACGCTCCTGATCCTAGCGGGTTTTCATTTAAAATCTCAATCGTATGTTTAAGCCGCTGTTCGTCTCTGGAAAACATTTCTATATATGCGCGTAAATGATAGCCAAAGGTTACTACTTGGGCACGTTGGAGATGTGTGTACCCGGGCATGATTACGTTATTGTTCTCAAGTGCCTTTTCCTTTAGACTGTTCTTCAACGCTTGCAGACAATCTATTACAGATTTTGCCTGCTTTTTTGCATAGAGTTTCAAATCTGTTGCTACTTGATCATTTCTGCTCCGTGAAGTGTGAAGTTTTTTGCCTGCTTCCCCTATTCTTGCTGTCAGCGTTGCCTCGACAAAGCTATGAATATCTTCATGATCTCCTTCTATTTTTAACTTCCCACTACGAATTTCATTCCAAATAGAATAAAGACCACGAATGATCTCTTCACCATCTTCTCTAGTTAAAATTTTACAATGCACTAACATTTCTGCATGTGCGATACTCCCCTGGATATCTTCATCTACTAGTACCATATCTTCAGTTAATGAACTATTAAATTGTTCCATTAATTTATCCTCTGCTTTAGTAAATCGCCCGCCCCACAGCTTCATGATAAATCCTCCACTTCTTGTTTATTATTTCTATTGCCCATACTAATACTAAAATCAGTATAACACTTATCATTTGTCGCATACTCGAGATCAAAAATCACATTTATTTTTCACTTTACATACTAGAATTAGCAAAATAAATACGACTGCTGCAAATAAATAAGCAATACTTAAAGCACAGGTACTGATTTTATTGGAAATCCGTAAGAAACCAGTAAACTAAATAAAGTTACAAATAATACCATAACGGCAACTAAATTAATATAGAATGACTTCCTGCCATAACTTTATCAGAAGTCATCTTGGATATAATTAAAAGTCCAATAAATAAGTAAATAAAGGTACATTACATTATTGAAGAAAACAGCTAAACAATTGCAGTAATCAGCGGTATTAAAGAAATGATACCGCTCACCTCTATATTGTATTAATATGCATTAAATATTATTATTATCCTACAATAGGCTTTTCTGTTTTGTCAATTAAGTTGTTGATATTTAAAAGATACAGGAGAAAAGTCGGAACTTGGAACCGATACATAGAATGAAGCGAATACATTCATTTTCTTAAAATCTAGTTAATAAGTATGTACTAAAGACACTAACTACAAAAGTAAAACTTCATTCAGTATGGCCTTTCCTTCACCCCTCCCCGATAGAAGAAAAACGAAAGCTAAAATCTCAGGCGCTCTAAAAAAATCGCGATGTGTCGTTATCAAGGTTTTTCTTATCCTTGAAAAATCGATAAGTATCGCTGTTGTAGTCCTTCTTGTCCTTAAAAAACCGCGATGCTTATTCAAGAAGTCTTGAAAAAGAAGAACGCTTTTTCTACGTGCGATGCATCGCTGTCGTAGCCTTTCATGTCCTGTCGAAGCGAACATTTAGATGCCGTTATCTCCTACTTCGACTTCTTCGTAATCTCTATAACTCTGAAGCGGGAGTCATACGGAACCATAGATCTGGATAAATCATGCTGTCATCAGCCAAAAATGAATTGAAGTTTATAAGATAAACAATGAGTTAATCATCAATTTGCCAATCAATTTCTTCTTTACCTAATTGCTTCAATACGGCATTCGTTTTAGAAAATGGTTTACTGCCAAAAAAACCTCGATATGCAGATAACGGACTAGGATGTGGTGCTTTTATAATATAATGTTTCGTTGTATCAATTAGTGCTTGCTTTTTTTGGGCAGCAGATCCCCATAAAATATAGACAATAGGATCCGACTTTTGATTCAATAATTGTATAACACGATCCGTAAATTGCTCCCAGCCCATACCTCGGTGAGAATGTGCTTGCCCCCTTCTCACCGTTAATACATTGTTAAGCAGAAGCACACCTTGTTCCGCCCATTTTACAAGGTAGCCATGGCTAGGGATTGGATGACCTAGATCACTTTGCATTTCGATAAACATATTTTTTAAGGACGGTGGAATTGCAACTCCTTTTTTAACCGAAAAACTCAAACCATGCGCCTGATTAGGGCCATGATAAGGATCCTGACCTAAAATTGCCACTTTTACCTTTTCAAAAGGTGTATAGTGAAGTGCATTAAAAATATCATACATATCTGGATAGACCGTACGTGTTGCATATTCCCGTTTCAAAAACTCCCGCAACTTTCGATAGTATGGCTTTTCAAACTCTTCCTTTAATAAAGGCTCCCAATCATTAAATAAAATTTGCTTTTTCATGCTATCCTTCCTCGTTGATTATTCTTTTACTGGTTACTATTCTACCATGATTAGAAAGTGAGAGAAAAAGCAAATGAGCTAGTTTTGTAGTTAGAATGATTCGATTTATTTCAAACAGCAAAGAATCCTGCAGTAAGTGAACATAAAAACGGCTACTAATCTATTGAAAAATCTATTTGGAAAAATATATAATAAAGTCATTGTCTACTCCATGTTCTAATGCCCATTTATCATGTGTTTCTGCCACCTCAGCAGCAGGTTTTCCCATACAATGCTCAGGAGACATCACTGCTTTTTTATTTTTAATTCAAACCCTAATTCTGCTAACTCAGCAGCAACGATGGAAGCTGTTCGCATCTCTAAAAACCCTGTTTCTGGATACTGATAAATCTCTTCTCCAATGAAGTAGTTTTTCTCCTAACATCTCTTTATCACTCCTTCTTCTCAAAAAATACTGGTGGAAGATAACATCCTCCTCCAGCTTTAATCTTAATTTTTATAAAAATGGGGTGACACCAGGACCAAACGGTATGCCTGCATAATAGAAAATTAAAATTAAGATAATCCATGTAAATAAAAATGCAGCGGAGTAAGGTATCATAAGTGAAATAAATGTACCAACACCGGCCTTTTTATCGTATTTTTGCATAAACGCTAAAATAATGACCATATATGGCATTAATGGTGTGACAATATTCGTAGACGAGTCTGCAATACGGTATGCTGCTTGTGTAAACGCAGGGCTGTAACCTAGTTGCATAAACATTGGAATAAATACCGGAGCCTCCAATGCCCATTTAGCTGATCCAGACGTGATTAGGAAATTTAATGTAGCGGTAAAAAGAATATAACCAATGATCAACCAAATGCCGGTAAAGTTTATTTCTTTTAAAATTTCTGCACCATTTACGGCAACCCATGTACCAATATTTGACCAATTAAAATAACTGATAAACTGTGCAATCGCAAAGATTAATACTATATACCCTGCCATATCTTTCATCGATTCCGCCATGTACTTGCTAATATCTTTGCTAGATTTAATTTTTCCAACTGTAATGCCGTAAGTAACTCCGATAATAATGAAGAAAAATAAAATTAGTGGTACAATACCATCTAAAAATGGCGATGGGGCTAGTCCGCCATCTTCATTTCTCAATGGACTGTTTGGAATAAATATAGCTGTTACTATCATTGCTATATACATAACTCCTGCAATTAATGCAAGAATAAATGCCTTTTTTGCTTTCGGATGATCTTCCTCATCTACGTTGTCAACGACTCCTCCTTTATACGTACCTAGTCTTGGTTCAATAAGCTTATCTGTAATAAGTCCGCCTACAATCGTAATTACAAATACAGAAACAATATTAAAATACCAGTTATCAATTGGCGTCACAACAATAGAATCATCTATAATTGCAGCTGCTTCCGTCGAAATTCCAGCTAATATTGCATCTGTTCCGGCAATAAATAAATTAGCCGTAAATCCTGCTCCTGTTGCCGCATAACCGGCTACTAATCCAGCAAGTGGATGACGTTCGATTTTATAAAAAACCATCGCTGCTAACGGTGGAATTAAAACCATTGCAGCATCAGAAGCAAGGTTACCTAAAATTCCGACAAACACAACAGTATACGTAACAAGCGCTGGTGGCGATTTTAAAATTGTTTTTCTAATTGCATAATCTAATAAACCTACTTTTTCAGCTAAGCCAATCCCAAGCATCATAGCAAGGACTAATCCTAACGGAGCAAAACCTGTAAAGTTCTCTAGCATGGAGGTCAATATAAATTGAATTCCTTCTCCAGATGCTAAATTCTTGATTGGAAGTTCTTCTCCAGAACCTGGATGGATTACAGAGGCATTAAACATACTAAAGATGGAGGATGCGATGATAACAATAATTGCTAAAGCAATAAATAAGATAAATGGATCGGGAAGTTTATTACCTACCCTCTCAATACCGTTAAGAAACTTTTGAAACAGGTTTTTCTTTTCTTTCATAACATTCCCTCTTTCTAGATGTTAGATTATTCCGTAAATTCTGATTATATTTTCAAGACTGTTGGCTCCACTTCATTAGGAATTGGACATTTATATGGATTACATTTCGTAAACAGTTCAAATTCCTGTTTAACCTTGGAGTGCTCATAGATGAACTTGCTAACTCATTGGAAAGCTGGTTCTGCTGTAATTAACTTTTAATGAATTTTTTCACTAAAGCTACATCCTCTACTCTTACTAATTTTCCTTTATATTACATAGTTAACTATGGTTGTGTCAACAATTATTTGTTACTTTTATTAATAGATTTTAGCGAAGAAATCAATCGAGACTTAATGAATAGAATGAGCAATTATAATCATTCAGTGTTTTTTCTCCTTGTAATGGAACAAAGTGCTCATTTAGACGACCGTACAACAACGAGATGCGACTTTCATTAGAAGGTATTCTTTGCTGAAGTGAACAAGGGTTAAAAACTCGAGCATCCTTGAAAAACCGCGATGCTTATTCAGGAAGTCTTACTTGTCCTGTGGCTCAAACAAAACCGTTTTCTTATAAAATTCGTAAAATATAAGCTGGTTTTTTTAAATGAGAGAAATACGGCTTTTTACATTCGATATAAAGAAAACATGCTTCTAACACAGGGGTATGGCGAGCGGCTAGTTGGCATTCCTTTAGATTCGAGCTGATATTGACGATATCGTAGGAAGAAAAGCGACGTTTGCTTAAGCTTGAGCGCTTTAAGCTGAACGAAGCTTTTTTTAAAAAAAGAATTATTCACAATGAAATAATTTTATATCTCTTCAAACAATTAAAAAAACCTGTCACCAAAAGTGCTATATTTTTGGTGACAGACCCTTCATTATTTAGTAATTAATTTCAATTCAACAGGGATAAATTCTTCTACTTCTTCACCTTTGACAATCTTTCCTGCTGCTTCTACACCACGTTGACCAATAATTTCGGGTTGTTGCGCTATCGTAGCAGCCATTCTTCCGTCTTCAACAGCTTTAACTGCATCCTCTGTTGCATCAAAGCCTACAACAATTACATCTTCTAGCTTGTTTTGTGATTCCAACGCTTCGATTGCGCCTAATGCCATTTCATCATTATGCGCAAATAATGCAACAAAATCATTTTTGCCTTGTATGATATTTTCCATGACAGATAAACCTTTTGTTCGGTCAAAATCAGCTGTCTGCTTAGCAACAACTTCCATTTCATCCAATTTATCAATAATATTATGGAATCCTTCTCCTCTTTCTCTGGCAGCTGACGACCCAGATATACCTTCTAATTCTACAATATTACCTTTTTCCCCTAGCTGTTCTGCAATAAATTCTCCAGCCATTTCCCCACCAGCGATATTATCAGAAGCTATATGCGTTACAACCTCCCCGCCATCTGAGCTCCTGTCTACTGTAATAACTGGTACGTCTGCTTTATTTGCTGATTCAACCGCTGTAACAACTGCCTCTGAATCTACAGGGTTTACAAGCAATATATCAATATCCTGCTGTAACAAATCTTCAATATCACTTAATTGGGTAGATGGATCATTTTGAGCATCTGCGGTAACCAGTTCATATCCCGCTTCCTTGGCTGCATTTTCTGCTCCATCACGTAGCGTAACAAAAAACGGGTTGTTTAATGTAGAAATAGATAAACCAATTTTTACGCTATCCTTATCTTCCCCGTCTTTCTTCCCTTCTGCATCTTTAGGACCCTCTGTGGAGCAAGCCCCTAAAACGATTAACATAGCAGCAGCAATCAGCAACCCTTTCAACCATTTCATCATTAAAAATTACCTCCTATTTATTTTTTGGAACGATACATGAAATCGTATCGAAATTCCTATAAGAAGATGTTCAAAACATCTGGTGAAAATGCTACAGAATTTCTTGGTTCTGGCGATTTATGATCTAAGATCTACAAACTTCTCCCTCTTGTTGTCTCATTCCTTTTTGCCTTGTTTTGAACAAACACTTTTAAATTATTTCGAATTTCTATCTAAGAGTACTGCTAGTAAAATCACGCCACCTTTAACAATTTGTTGGTAAAATGAGGAGACATTTAATAAATTTAGACCGTTATCAATGACGCCGATAATTAACGCTCCGATAAGCGTACCTACAATCCTTCCCTTGCCACCCGAGAGACTTGTACCGCCAATGACAACTGCAGCAATAGCATCTAACTCGTACATCGTTCCAGCTGTTGGTTGTGCGGAATCCAGCCGACTTGTAATAATAATACCTGCCAATACGGATAGCATACCTGTTAAAGAATAAACCCAAATCTTTACCCGCTCTGCTTTTATACCGGATAAGATCGAAGCTTCTTCATTGCCACCAATAGCGTACACTTGCCGACCAAATACCGTGTTCCTTAGAACGAAAAATAAAATAGCAAACACGATAATCATTAAAATCGCTGGAAACGGAATTCCAAATACATAGCCTCGACCAATCATTTCAAACATAAAACTATCAGATAAACCGGTAATTGGCTTCCCATCTGTATAAACAAGTGTTGCTCCACGAAAAATAGTCATCGTTGCTAATGTCGCAATAAAAGGTGCTACCTTTCCTTTGGTAATAATCAGTCCATTTACAGCACCAAGAACTAAACCGATAAAAAGACCAATAAGTACTGCTAGTAATGGGTCTATTCCATTTACTAACATTCCAGCTGTAAGTGCACTTCCCAAAGCTAAAATAGATCCCACTGAAAGATCGATACCTGCTGTTAAAATAACAAATGTCATTCCAAAAGCAATCAATGCATTCACAGAAACTTGCCTCAATAAATTAAAGAGATTATTTAACGTAAAAAAGTTCTCACTCATCACTCCTAAAACAGCAGTAATAAGTATTAAACCAAGCAGAGGTCCCAGCTTTGCTATATTTATTCCGTTGAACCTCTTCATGTTTGACCTCCTCCCGTAGCTGCCATCATAATCTTTTCCTGATCCGCCTCTGTTCGATCAAAAAAAGCAGTTATCTTTCCTTCATGCATGACCATAACTCTATCGCTGACCCCTAGCACTTCTGGTAATTCGGAAGAAACCATAATAATCGCTACACCATTTTTACTAAGTTCATTAATGATGGTATAAATTTCTTTTTTAGCTCCGATATCCACTCCTCTAGTTGGCTCATCTAAAATGAGTATTTTGGGACGAATACCTAACCACTTTGCTAAAACTACTTTTTGTTGATTACCGCCACTTAACGACTTTACTATCTGTTCTTCACTTGTCGCTCTTACTTTTAATTTTTCCATTAATCTTTTAACCAGATCTCTTTCTTTCCTTTTATAAATAACCCCCTTCTTTGATAACGTCTTCAAGTTCGTTAAAGCAATATTTTCTTTAATCGAAGCATCAATTACTAAACCTTTTGATTTACGATCTTCCGTGATAAAACCAATGCCCGCCTTTACAGCATCATTTGGGTGTTTAATATCAACTTTTTTTCCATTAATATAGATCGTTCCTTTCGTTAATTTTCGAAACCCAAATATAGCTTCCATTAATTCTGATCGTCCTGCTCCCATGAGACCAGCAACACCTAAGATTTCACCTTGTTTCACGAAAAAACTAACATCGTTAACGATGTTATCGCACGCTAATGCTTTTGCTTCAAAGACGGTATCTCCTATACTATTTGATCTAGTTGGGTATCGCTCACCGATCTCCCTGCCAACCATCATTTTCACAATCGCTTGAAATGATGTATCTGCTATTTTTTCTGTTCCGATGTACTCACCATCCCGAAGCACTGTTATACGATCACATATTTCAAAAATCTCCTCCATGCGATGAGAAATATAAATAATACTGACACCTTCGGCTTTTAGCTTTTTAATTACATTAAAAAACCTCTCAATCTCTCGGTCTGTTAATGCTGCAGTAGGCTCGTCCATTACAAGCAGCTCCGCATTTGTTGCTAAAGTACGAGCGATTTCAATCATTTGTTGTTGCCCAACAGATAAATTGCCAGCTATATCTTCTGGAGAAATAGACTCTACTCCCAATTTAGCTAAACTCTCTTTTGTTCTTTGTTTCATTTCTTGCTTATTTAGAATTCCAGTTTTTCCATAAGTTATTTCTTTTCCTAAAAACATATTTTCCATTACGCTTAACTGGGGGATAATATTTAATTCCTGATGGATCATACTAATTCCTTTTTCTTCAGCTTCCTTTGGATTAGTAAACGTTATCTTTTCTCCTTCTAAAAAAATTTCACCTTCATCTTTTTGGTAAATTCCTGTTAAAATCTTTACTAATGTTGACTTTCCTGCTCCATTTTCTCCCATTAAGGCGTGAATTTCTCCACGTTTTATTCTAAAATCGACCTGTCGTAATACTTGATTGCCAGAAAAAGATTTGCTGATATCCTTCATGACAATAAACGATTTATCAGTCATATTCTCACCCCTTTCGTCAGAAAATCACACCAGCTTGCAATATAACATTTGCATAAGGTGTTGCCTCTCCTGTTCGAATAACTGCTTTTGTGTTCTTAATACAAGCTTTAAGTTCGTCATGTGACATATAATCCATTTCAATATCCGAATAGGTAGTTATTATTTCATCATGTAAATTAAGATTATTCGTTTTCATTTCCGTTGCCATTGTAATTTTTTCTACAACTATATGCTCCATCAGCTCTTCCAACACTTTCCATAGCGGTGGCTCTCCGAGATGAAGGGAAACATCAATACATATGGTATCGTCAGGGATAGGTAAACCGCAATCTGCAATAATTATTGTATCTGTATGCCCTAGTTTGGATAGTACAATTGATATATATCGATTCAAAATACCTGTCTTCTTCAATGTTAACCTTACCTTTCCTGAATGAATTTCTCTACCATTTCTTTCGTTGGCATTCCCTCTTGGGCTCCTACTTTCGTAATCGACAGAGCTGCAGCAGCATTCGCATATTCTACAGCCTCAGCGATAGAAAGACCTTTCGCCAGACAAGTTACAAATGCTCCATTAAATGTATCCCCAGCTCCAGTTGTATCCTTTACATCTACGTTAAAGCTTTCAACATGCTGTTTTTTACCATTTTCTATAAAAGACACCCCTTCTTTTCCGAGGGTTATAATCATTTTTTCTTCTATGGATGTATATAAAGGATCGTTGCTCATTGCCTTAGCTTCTAGTTCATTTGGGGTAAAATATGTAGTGTATTCTAAAAGTTTAGCTGGAAGCTGTTGAAATGGAGCAGGGTTAACGACGACAGGAATATCATATTGTTTTGCTTTTTTCACCGTATAAAGCACTGTTTCTAACGGAATTTCTAATTGTAATAAGATAATGTGACTCTGACGAATAATCAAATCATGTTTATCGATTACGGCTGGTACTATAGCTGAATTGGCACCGGGGGCAACAATAATGCGGTTATCTTTATCTGATAAAATAATATTTGCAACACCTGTTGGTAATAGTTGATCATTGATGACACCATTTATATTTATCCCTTCTTTTTGGAGTCGACTCATCAATGTTTTTCCAAATGGATCATTACCAACAGCACCAATTAAACGGACATCTGCTCCAAGACGAGCTGCTGCAACAGCTTGGTTTGCTCCTTTTCCGCCTGGATAAGTTGCAAAGGATTCTCCAAGCACCGTTTCCCCTTGTTGTGGCATTTTTGCTGTTTCGATGACTAAATCCATATTAATACTACCTACTACACAAACTTTTGGTTGATTGTTCATTGCTGTTACTCCCTTCATTTTGTCGAATCGCGTTTAATTAGTGTAACATCCCATTCTTCTTGAATAATGTCGTGATTTGGATTATTAATATGATCTAATAGTATTTGTGCTGCTCGAACACCAAGCTTATAAATCGGTTGCTGCATGGTAGTTAAGGTTGGAGTGGTTGTTTCCCCTATGGATATACCATCAAAACCAATAATTGATAATTCTTCAGGTACTTTGATTTTTAAAGATTTTGTTGCTTTCAAAACCCCTACCGCCATTAAATCATTTCCAACAAAAATTCCATCAATTTCCGGATGTTGTGTTAGCATCTCCCTCGTAATTTCAAATGATTGTTGAAAGCGATAATCGCCAGATACGACGTAACTGGATAAAAACCAGCTTTCATGTTTAACGACATCAAGGTAGCCTTTTAAACGATCCATTGAGTTGCTGGCAGACTGGGGACCACAAATATGCGCAATTCGTTTGCATCCAATGGATTTTAAGTAGCGAGTTGCAATTTCAGCACCTTTCCGGTTATTTACAGTTACGGATGAAACTTCTGAACTAAACTTACGGTCAAGTGAAATTATAGGAACCGAAATATTCTTTATATCTTCTTGAGAAATCGTACTTGACACCATAATTAGTCCATCTACAGACTTTTGCTGTAAACCATTTAAATAAGTGATTTCTTTATCGAGGTTATCATCTGTATTGCAAAGTACAAATGTGTAGTTATGCTTATTCGTTACATCTTCCACTGCCCGAGCAAGCTCTGGAAAAAAAGGATTTTTAATATCGGGAACAAATAAAGCAATCATCTTAGAGCGTCCTTTAAAAAGACTTCTTGCAACATCATTCGGTCGATAGTTTAGCTGCTTAATAGCATCATTGACTCGCTTTCTTGTTTCGTTGTTTACATAACCTTGATTATTTAAAACTCTGGAAACTGTTGCGGTTGACACATTAGCTAATTTCGCCACATCCCTAATCGTTGCCATTGATCTTCCTCCTTTCATTACCCCCTATGCAATCGTTTACACAAAGATTGAAATTTCAAATACCACTCCCTTAGATCCTATCTTTTTAAAAAATAATCAAAAAATAGTATAGGCAACTATGAAACCCGTTACATACAATTGTAAAGAATTGTATAAAATTGTCAATAGTTATTTTTTAAAAAATCTGTCATTTTTTCAACAACCTATGGTTTTCCAGTAAATTTGTGCTGTTTTATGTATATTAATGGGTTACGAGCAAAAAATATAAAGAAAAAAGGCGGTATAGATATGTGGTTATTAGTAGGTGCTGTAGGATTCATAAGTTTAGTCGCATTATTTTTTACGATTAAAGTGGGTAAGGAAGTGGAAACTCAAGAAGATACGCATGATCCGGATACTAGAGCTACAAGGAATTATCCAATCTTACTCAATCCAGTATTTATCGCATATATTATTGGTTTTGGCGGAATATTTATTCTCATTGCTTATTTTGCATTAAGGTAAATGCTAAGCAAAATTTTTCCGGCTAACATAAAGTAGGTACCAAGGCTTTTAACATTAATAATCTAATTATTGATTTTATTAAAATCACGCTATCAACAGGCTATATGGTATGCTATTAACGTTTGAGATAAAGATTAGGAAATTGCCATCGTCTAGAACGTATTCAAAAAGAACCGAGTACATAAGCAGTACTCGGTTCTGATAAAGGAATTACTCTGCAATATAAGCTTGTTTAATTTGGTAAATTCCATTAGCATCAATGCTAAAGTCTTTTACGGAATCACTTACACCAAGCAAGTACTCTTGATGGAGAATATAGATCATTGGTGCTAAGTCAACAAGCATTTCTTGTGCTTTTGAATACAATTTTTTACGAGCTTCTGGATCTGTTTCATGTCGTGCATCGTCTAATACTTTATCCAGCTCTTTATCCTCTAAGAAGGATCGGTTACCTGGGTCACCAACTGCAGAAGAGTGGAATAATGGGTACAAACCATAGTCTGCATCGGAAGTTACGTCAGACCAGCCAAGCACGTACATATCATGATCACCGTTTGCTGTTCTTTCCAAATACGCTCCCCATTCAAGTTCTTCAATTTTAACATCAATACCAATTTCTTTTAATTGGGATTGAATGGTAACAGCAGTGTCTACTCGCTGCTCTTGATCATTTGTCCAAATGGTTGTCTTAAAGCCATCTTCATAGCCGGCTTCTTTCAATAGTTCTTTCGCTTTTTCTACATTGTACTCTAAACCTTTTACATTTTCATCGTAACCAAATACTGGTGGTGCCAACGGACCTTTGGCTGGAATAGCTACACCATTGTAAACACCGTCAATGATTTCTTCTTTATTGATAGCCATTGAAATCGCCTGACGTACTCTTTTGTCGTTAAACGGTTCTTTTTTCAAATTAAATCCGACATAGGATAAAGAAACACTAGGTTCCTGTTCGAGATTAGCACCATCCATTTTTTCTACACGGGAAATGTTATTCGGCCCAATCTGGTCAGCTATATGGGAGACCCCAGTTTCCAACTCAGCAATTCGGGAACTCTGTTCAGAAACAACTTTGAATGTGACTGTATCAAGCTTTGCCTTTTCTCCCCAGTAATCATCATTACGGGTTAACACCACTTTTTCACCTGGTGTCCATTCCTTGAACTTAAATGGACCCGTACCGGATGGGTTTTTGTTAATGTATTCGTCTGCTTTTCCACCATCTTCCATTTGTTTATAGTCCGCTTCAATAACCTTTGGACTCATAATCCCAGTACCACTATGTGCCAAGTTTGCTAATAATGGCGCATATGGGTATTTCAACTTAATAACGACTGTTTTTTCATCTTTTGCTTCAACACTTTCTACTGCTTCGAGTAAAAAAGCTCGTGGAGAGGCAACTTTTTCATCTAGAATTCGATCATAGTTCTTCTTCACTACCTCAGCAGTCAGTTCGGAACCATCATGGAATTTCACACCGTCCTGGAGATAGAACTCCCATGTTTTCTTATCTACTTCTTTCCATTCTTTCGCTAGTCCTGGTTGAATTTTCTGATTTTCATCAAGCTTCGTCAATGTCTCATAAATGTTCTCTATCACGTTACTAGATGGGACATCATTCGTTCCATGCGTAGATAAACCTACAATGTCAGCTCCAGTGGCAATCACTAAATCACCACCACTGCCTTTTCCTGCTTTTCCTTCTTCATCTTTACCTGATTTGTCTTTCGACTCTCCATCGCCAGCACAGGCTGTCAATGCGAGAGTAAGCATTGCTAAAAGAGAAACTAACCATAATAACTTCTTTGTCTTCATATCTGTACGATACCCCCTGACTATCTTTTTATCTTGAGTTTAAAAGTTATTAGTACGTTTAAATATAAACGATCTTTTACGAAATAGCAAGAATATTTGCGCGTGAAATTATTCACTTGAATATTTAGTTTACTATTAATTCAATATCTCGTATTGAATTATAACTAGTTTAATTGTACTATAAATAGTATGACAATTTTCCACATTACTGTGTAATATCTTACAAGATATCAGATTTTTAGCAAAAAATTCTACATATTTTTACAGATAAGGAGGTTACAACATGAGTGCTATACAAGCAAACGACAACACGAACTTAAAACCAAAAAAGGTGGATAGTCCTTTCATGCGTTCGCTGAAAGATTTCTATAGTAAATTAAGGAAAAATAAAAGTGCACTAGTAGGTGGCTACTTAATTATCGCTTTAGTAATCATCGCTTTGATAGGTCCACATTTAACTTCTCAAAACCCAAACGCTGTCAACTATGGGGTTAAATTTGCAACTCCTTCAGCAGAACACTGGTTCGGAACAGATCACCACGGTAGAGATATCTTTACAAGGGTTATTCATGGGCTAGGTATTACAATGGGTATTGGCTTTACAGCTACTATCTTAGGTGGTATAGTAGGTATTTTTTTAGGAATTATTTCAGGATATTACGGTGGAAAATTAGATACTATTATTATGCGAATCATGGACATTTTGTTAGCTTTTCCTGGTATTTTACTAGCATTGGCTTTAATCAGTATATTAGGAGCAAACTTACAAAATGTTATCATTGCTGTCGCTATTTTTGCTATACCGACATTTGCACGAATTGTTAGAGGGTCTACGTTGGCGACAAGGAACCTTGAATATATTGATGCGATGAAAGCATTGGGCGCGTCCGATGCGAGAATTATATTCAAGCATATTTTTCCTAATATTTTATCGCCAATTATCGTACAAGGCAGCCTGTTCATTGCTACTTCAGTGCTTTCTGCAAGTGGTCTTTCGTTTTTAGGAATGGGGGCTCAGCCACCGTCACCTGAGTTAGGCGCACTGTTAAGTGATGGGCGCGACTTTATGTGGGAAGCTGGTCATATAGCCTTATTCCCAGGGTTGGCAATAATGCTAATTGTCCTAGCCTTCAATATATTTGGCGATGGATTACGTGATGCGTTAGATCCAAAAACAAAAAAATAGGAAGTAGGTGCAAACCGTGTTTCAATTTATTGTGCGTCGTCTATTACAGCTGATCCCTGTTTTAATAGGTGTTACTATTCTTGTATTCTCCCTTATGCACCTGTCTCCGGGAAATCCTGCACATATTATTGCTGGTGAGAGCGCGCCAGAAAGTACTGTTGAGCAGATTGAAGAGCGTTTAGGTTTAAATGATCCAATCCCAGTTCAATATTTTAACTTTGTTAAAAATGCCGCTATGTTAGATTTTGGAAGTTCCTGGAGAACAAGCTTGCCAGTTAGTGAAGAGTTATGGCCAAAGTTTTGGGTGACATTTGAATTAGCCGTTTACAGTACGATTTTCAGTATCGTTTTAGGTTTATTTGCGGGGATTATATCCGCAGTTAGACAGTATTCGTTTTCGGATGTAGCGATTATGTTAGTCGCTCTATTTGGATTATCGATGCCTAACTTCTGGTTTGGATTAATGTTGATGCAATGGTTTTCGATTAAGTTAGGGTGGCTTCCGCCGACTGGTTGGGGATCACCAGAGCAACTTATTTTACCGGTGATCACCTTAGGAACAATGGGAGCTGCCGTTATCGCCAGAATGACACGTTCCAGCATGTTAGATGTTATTTCCCAAGACTACATTCGTACAGCACGAGCAAAAGGTTTAAAAGAAAAAGTCGTTATTTATCGACATGCTCTGAAAAATGCATTGATTCCTGTTGTAACAGTTATTGGTCTACAATTTGGAAGCTTGCTAGGCGGTGCTGTATTAACAGAATCCGTGTTTGCTATTAATGGTATGGGAAAATTAATTGTTGACCGTATTTTGGCACGTGATTTTCCAGTTGTCCAAGGCGCTGTATTAATTATCTCTGTTGTCTTCGTATTTGTTAATTTAATTGTCGATGTTTCTTATAAATACTTAAACAAACGAATTGATTTAGATTAATAGAAAAGAGGTGAAATAGGGTGAGCGAAGAAAATATTTTAGAAATAAAGGATTTAAGAACCTCATTCTTTGTAGATGATTTTGAAATCAAGGCCGTTGACGGAGTATCATTTAAATTACCAAAAGGGAAAACGATCGGCATTGTAGGGGAATCAGGTTCCGGTAAAAGTATTACGGCATTATCCATCCTCCGATTATTAGATCACCCCGGAAAAGTTACCGGCGGGGAAATTATTTTTAAAGGACGAGATTTAACGAAATTATCTGATAAAGAAATACGTAATATACGTGGTAACGAAATTTCCATGATATTTCAGGAACCAATGACTTCGTTAAATCCTGTTTATACCATCGGACAACAAATTCGTGAAACGTTGAAAGTTCACCAAGGTTTAGGAAAAGAGAAGGGAACACAAAAGGCAATTGAGCTTTTAAAGTTAGTGGGAATCCCTTCACCAGAAAGTCGTGTTAAACAATATCCACATGAGCTATCTGGCGGGATGAGGCAAAGGGTCATGATTGCCATGGCATTAGCCTGTAATCCAGACCTGCTTATTGCTGACGAGCCAACAACGGCACTGGATGTAACGATCCAAGCCCAAATACTTGAGTTAATTAATGATTTGCAAGATAGACTAGGTATGTCGGTTATTATGATCACGCATGACCTTGGGGTGGTTGCAGAAACTTGTGACTATGTAGCAGTGATGTACTGTGGCAAGGTAGTAGAATATCAGGATGTTAAATCTTTATTTAAAAACCCAAGACATCCATACACGATTGGACTATTAAAATCCATCCCGCGCCATGATATTGATGTAGATGAGTTAGAGCCTATTAAAGGAACTGTTCCTAGCCCAACAGAAATGCCTAAAGGCTGTAGATTTGCACCAAGATGTCCATTTGCAACTGATCTTTGTGCAGAAGAATTACCATCACTTGACCATATTGAAGGCGAAAGTGAAGTCCGTTGTTGGATTTATACTGACCGTTGGGATGGCGATCCGGAGGTGAAGACAAATGGCCCAAAAAGAGCTGCTGAAAGTAACTAATTTAAAGCAATATTTCCCGATTAAGGGTGGCTTTTTAGGTAGAACCGTAAATTATGTGAAGGCTGTAGATGATGTTTCATTTGAAATATACGAAGGTGAAACCTTAAGTGTTGTAGGAGAATCCGGCTGTGGTAAATCAACTACAGGACGAGCTATTCTTCGTTTAGATGAGCCTACTGCTGGAAAAATTGAGTTTGACGGAGGCGATCTGTTAGCTCTAAATAAAAGTCAAATGCGAAAAAAGCGAAAAGACCTACAAGTCATTTTCCAAGATCCTTATGCTTCTTTAAATCCACGGCAAACTATCGGGCAAATTTTAACAGAAGCAATGGCCATTCAAAACGTTATTCCTAAAGGAAAGAGACGCGAGCGAGCCGTTGAACTGTTGGAAACTGTTGGACTAAATGCACAGCAGATTGATCGTTACCCACATGAGTTTTCTGGTGGACAGCGTCAACGTATCGGTATCGCCCGTGCTTTATCTGTAGATCCAAAGCTGATTATTTGTGACGAAGCTGTTTCAGCATTAGACGTATCTGTGCAGGCACAAGTATTGAATTTACTAAAAAACCTACAAAGAGAATTTAATTTGACCTTCTTATTTATCGCACATGATCTTGGTGTTGTTCGTCACATTTCTGATCGAATTATTGTTATGTATTTAGGAAAAATTGTAGAGATTGCTGACAAAAAATCACTTTTTGAAAATCCTCAGCACCCATATACAAAGGCTCTATTATCAGCTATTCCTTCCCCTGATCCAGAGAGGAAAAAAGAACGGATTATACTAAAAGGAGATGTACCTTCTCCAATCAACCCGCCAACAGGATGCAGATTCCATACGAGATGTCCGTTTGCAACCGATATTTGTAAAAAACAAGTACCTGAATTAAGGAATTTAGATCATACGAACCAAGGACATCGAGCAGCTTGTCACCATATTGAAAAAATTATTTCAGGTGAACTACAACCAAAATAAGTAGTTTAAAGGAAGAAGGCCCAGCTTTTTCAGGTTGGACCTTCTTGTAAAATTTTCACTAATAATGGTATATGTTGTTATTATCAATCCTTCTAAGCAAAGACAAGTCAAATTATAGAATACCTGAAGAATTCTTGTTCCGGTGTTTCTTCAAACAGTGTTCAAACTCAAAAAGTTCAATACTATACACGGCAACTACTTCATCTATTGGAGTAGAAAGAAGAATTTCTGATCGATTAAATTGCGAACGAAAAAAAGCTTTCGGAGTTTGATCTACTCATATGCATCGCGGGGATCGGTGAGATTAGCGTAGCACTTTTCCTTGGTGAATTTGGTGACCATTCTCGCTTTTCGAATCATAAAAAAACCAACGCATTTATTGGTATCGATATTCGAAGATACCAATCCGTGAAGTATAAGGATAAGATCACATCAATAAACGGGGAAATCCAAAAGGAAGGAAAATCTTATATCTAATTATTCGGGATTCGTGATTAAAAAGTAGCACTGAATATATTGTTAATTATTATTATAAATTTAAAAAGCAACCTAACTCCAAAAAGGATAAGGTTGCCACGGTAGCTTGTATAAACAAGCTACTAAAATGTTATATATTCGATGGTCAGGAACAATAGAAAGTGCATAACTCATACGGACCAATAATTATAATAATATTATACTGCACAAATCCCCTCCGTTAAAAAATCGAAGCCTGAGGTTTATTTCTTATGCTCAAAAACAGATAACATAAATTAAACCTGATTTATGATTTTAGACTTGACTAATCGTAAGAAAAAGATTGGGATAAAAGTGTTTTAGTTAATGAAAATCCGAACTTGATTCGAATTTCTTCAGTTAGAATACGAATAAGTTCGGGATTTTTTATCACTATGAATTGGTTTTGATATTTTCACGTAGCATCAAGCGCCGAGCCTTTTTCCTTGCTCTAAAAACAAATATTGTATTAAAGCACCCATATTCAAAAAATGAACAATAGATTTTACTTTTCGTAAGCATCTTACTGTTTATATACTAGCGATATCTGAGTGATTTTCAGTCTGTATATTGTACCACCGTACCACCCATCCATTGACCAACCACCTACAAAATAGTAGAGCAGGACTCCTTCAGCTTTTCAGGTCCTCCTTAAACATCCCTTATCCATTCCTGATATGTAGCATTTTCCATATCTTCATAATGTGTACCATATCCTGTCAGTCTCGATCCGTAAACGATATATTCTTGATCTGCAATCTGGTTTCCAAGATCATACATACTTTTTAGCGGTTCCTGTAAAACCATGACAAAACTCCTATCTCTTCAGGAAAATAAAATGCTTCTGCCTCGATCATAACAGGGTATTTTTCTTTTATAGAAAGCACTCCCTTCTTCTATCCCTTGCTTAATAAAATAAGTCGGGAAATAAAAAAACTTACTTATAATTCGCAGTTCATTATTAACTTCTGGTTGAAAAATCTGTATATCTTGTATTTATTAGCCTCTTTTACCGGGTTAATAATATTTTACTGTTTTTGTCGACATAAAGATAAAACTACAGGATAACTGTAATATCAATGCCATGTGAAAGATTTAATTATTTATCCCTAATCATTTTCGTTCATTTTTATTACTAAATGTCGAAAAATACCTTGATTATTTATCATAACTAGATATACTAATTAGGTAAACGTTTTCATTAGTTTACAACAAAGGGGGGCACTGTATGATTACGTTTATTGTATCGATTATTTTATTAATTATTGCGTATTTCACATACGGCAAGTTTATTGACAAGTTGTTTGGGCCAACGGATGAGAGAGCTACACCAGCTTACTCTAATCATGATGGTGTTGACTACGTACCAATGAGCAAACAGAAGAATGCCATGATTCAATTACTTAATATAGCAGGCACGGGGCCAATTTTTGGTCCCATAATGGGAGCATTATTTGGTCCGGTTGCTTTTCTCTGGATTGTAATTGGTTCCATTTTTGCTGGGGCAGTTCATGATTATCTTACGGGGATGATATCTATACGGAATAAAGGAGCTCATATTCCTGAATTAGCTGGCAGATTTCTTGGTCAATTTTCAAAACATATTGTAAACGCGTTTTCCTTATTATTATTAATTTTAGTTGGAACCGTTTTCGTTACAACGCCAGCTTCTTTAATTGATATATTACTAGACGGCAAGGTTGCCTTCTCGATTATTTTAGGTACTTTATTCCTCTATTTCTTCCTATCAACGGTTTTGCCGATTGATAAGATTATTGGACGTATTTATCCTATCTTAGGCGCCATTTTGTTAATTGGAACTGTAGCTATCGGTATTTCTCTATTATTTTCAGATTATTCTATACCGGAATTGAAGATAACAAATATGCATCCGGGTAATATACCGGTTATTCCAATGATATTTTTTACAATTACTTGTGGTGCCTTATCAGGTTTTCATGCTACACAATCACCGATTATTTCTAGAACTACACAAAAGGAATCACAAGGACGTTATATTTTTTATGGTATGATGATTGCTGAAGCTATTATCGCTATGATTTGGGCAGCGGCTGCAATGAGTCTTTTTGATGGGCAAACGTTAAACGAAATCATTGCAACTGGTACTGCCTCGGCTGCTGTAAATGAAATCGCCATAACACTGTTAGGTGCTGTTGCAGGGACAGTTGCAGTGCTTGGAGCAATCGTATTACCAGTTACTTCAGGAGATACTGCATTTCGTGCTGCTCGCTCCATCATTGCCGATTATTTAAATATTGGTCAGAAAAAATTATTTAATCGATTAGCAATTGCTATTCCATTATTTGTTGTTTCTTATATTTTAACTAAAATTGACTTTCATATTTTATGGCGTTATTTTTCTTGGGCCAACCAAGCAACTGCAGTAATAGCATTGTGGATAGCAACGATGTATTTGTTTGTTAAGGGCAAGAACTATATGGTATCAATTATACCAGCCATTTTTATGAGTTATATGGTATTTGTCTATATTTTAAATGCAAAAATTGGTTTCCGCTTAGACTTAAATATTTCATTTATCATCGGTGCAATCTTTACCGTGATACTCACGTTCTTATTCTTTAAAAAAGCACGAACCAATAGAGCAAATAACTTAAAAGTTGATTTGTAATAGTTATAGCCTGCCGATTTTTGTATCGTCAGGCTTTTATTCATGAATATAGATAATTATTCCAACTCGTGTTTCTTTCCTTTTTATAAAAAATATATTTCCCCCTTTGTATCAAAGGTTTCATAAACATATTCCATTCTCCATGAAAGAAAAAAATTTATATGATATTATGAGATAGTGTTGGAAAATAACAGCATTTTTTGTAAAGGATTACATTGATTTTAACAATTTAACAGGAATTCTAGGTATAAAATGCGCTTTTTCCACGTTGGCAAACTATCTATTAACCTATCTAATTGAGTCTCTAGCAATGTAATGTGGCATCCTTATGCTAAATTAAGGTATGGGCATAAAGGACATTCTAAAAATAAAATGCTTTATAAGCTCGAAAAATACATAAAAATCTAAACAGAGGGTTGGTAATTACTACGTCTTTACGTAGATTACATAAATATAAATTTAATAAGGGGAGAATTAGTTTGAAGAAGTTTTATATGTTAATGTTGGCCTTAGTCTTGTCTTTAGTGCTTACCGCATGCGGGAGTGAATCGTCATCAGAAGATAAAGATTCAGCAAAAGCTGATGATAATGCATCAACCCAAGATGAGGAAAAAGACAAAGCAAAAAACAAAGAAAAAAAAGAGGCTGATTCCAAAGAAGAAACGGTCGAAAGTGAAATCGGTAAGCTCATGATTGCCAATAAAAAGAAGGATATGAATAAGCTTGTAGAAAACGGACCAATGAAGTTAACGATAACAGGCATACAGAGTGCTACGCTTGAGCCTAGCGATAATTACAAAGAATTGTTTGACAACAAAGATAAACTAACCATTATTACAATTGGGATGAAAGTTGAAAATACATCAGAAGAAACAGTTTCATTCCATCCAAATCAAGCCACACTAACAACAAATGCTGGAGATCAAGTAGAAGCAGAATTAATTTTGAGTGCAGATATTGGGGGAGACTTTTTTGGACCTACAAAAAAAGAAGGAGAAGTCATCTTTACATTAGATACACCGGCTAAAGATATTTCGGAAATTAAGTTAATCATCAATGGTGCTTCAAATGAAAATCTTGATTCTCTTGGTGAAGATATCGAATTACCTTTAAGTTTTTAATCGTAAATTTATAAGCATTGGGAAATATTTAAAATGATAATATCGCTCCAAGGTAAAGATTTAACCAATTTGATATAGTTACCATTTTTAGGGAGCGCTAAATAAGGTTGCAATAAAAATTTTTAACCATTTAATAGTAAAATAGAACTAAGACTATATCCACTACTTATGTGAGTTTAAACCACTATATTAAATAATAATAAAACATTTATGTTGTTTTAGAAGAAAAAAGGGGATAATGATGGCTGATTTCTTTTTACTAATGGGATTTTTCACATTCATTTTTTCAATTCTTTATCTTATTATTCATTTAGTCAAAAAAAGAAAAAATAAAGAGAAAGTACTCTCGAAAAAATTATTCTATCCAACATTGTTTGGTGGCTTTCTACTTTTGTCAATTGGAAGTGCTTTTACTGATACAACTGATCAAGAGAAACTAAATGCTGCTCTTGAAGACAATGAAAAACTATCGACTAAAAATGATTCTTTAAAGATTGAAAATAAAAACCTTCAAAAAGAAATTGATGAACTTGAAACTAAGCTTGAAAATACTACAGATAAAATTACGGAGTATGAGGAAGAAATAGCTTTGTTTGAAGAAGAGCGAACAGACTTTAATTCTAAAAAAGAATCTCTAAATGAAAAAATCAGCAACTTAGAAGAAAAAAACTCTACGTTACAAAACAAAGTTGATAACCTAAATACTGAATTATCAGAGACGAAAACATCAAACTCAAAATCAAATAACTCTGCAAGTAAAAATACCGGTTCAGGGACAAATTCTAGTTCAAGCAGTACGAACTCATCTAACTCAAATGTTTACTACAAAAATTGTGATGCTGCTAGACAAGCAGGAGCTGCTCCAGTAAGGAGAGGCGACCCTGGATATGGCAGTCATTTAGATAGAGATGGCGACGGAGTAGCTTGTGAATAAATTCTAACTCCCTAGTCGCTAAAAATTCGGTGCGTTTACACGCACCTTCTCTTAAACCCTCCAATCGAACGTACATTCTAAAAAAAGAAATTTCGAGTACACCCTATTCAAGAACTGAAGATATGCTTTTAAACATTAAACATCCCAATCAACTTAATATCATGAATATCTCTGAAAGAAAAAAGACGAGTGAAGTATTGGGGATTTAAGAGTAAAGCAATTCATCTGTTCCAGCTTTCCCTATAAACTTATTATGTAATGATAGAAAAATTGTTTAATTTTTAGCGCAATTGCTGAATAACAAAATCAAATTACCCTTTTCCCGTTATTTCTCGAACTCCAATAAAAAATCGTCCTTCTCCTTTATTTCCAACATCTTAAACCTTTTTTTAATTCTTACATTCCGTAACTTAGTTTCCCAAAAATCATCCCTTTTAAGAAGATTTACGTCGTTTAAAGAGGATATGGGAAACGTTTAAGAAAAAAGATGGTAATTTCTATGCATTTGCATAGATTACATAAATTCAAAATGGGAAGGGGGAGTTTGCATGCGAACTACTGAATTTGTGCTAGGTCTAATTGGCGGTATTTTTGGTTTTATTGGTGCAATCTTAGCATTATTCATCGGCGGTGTAGACGCTGCCTTTAGCGATACTGGTACAAGTGACGTAATTGGTCTAGGTTGGGCAGCTTTTATATTTTCTGCATTAGCCATCGTGGGTTCAGTTGTAGTCAAATCAAAGGCTAAAGTCGGAGGCGTATTATTACTGATCTCAGCAATAGGCGGTCTAATAAGTATTTCTATGTTCTATTTGATTTCGGCAATCTTGATAGGCATTGCTGGACTAATGGGCGTTTTTAAAAAAGATAACGAAAAGAAAAAGGCTGCATAATTAGGGGGATAATTATTATGAAAAAGTTAATAGGCTTATCTTTTGCTGTATTATTAACTTTTATGCTAGCAGCATGTGGCGAAGCAGAAGTAAAAAAGGCAGATGCAGATAATAAGGCAGAAGAAGCTGGCGAAAATAAAGCAGAAAAAAAGAGCAAAGAAAAGCCTGAAACTCAAGAGCTTGCTATTGGTGATACAGTAGAGTTTGATGGCATAAAAATAACATTAAACGAAGCAAGAATTGAGTCTGGTGGCGAATTCGATCAACCTCAAGAAGAACAATTTGTTGTAGTAAATCTCACAGCAGAAAATAATACTGATAAAGAACAAGTAATGTCATCAATAATGAATGTAGAATTAAAAGATGCTGAAGGTTATTCTTATTCAACTACAATATTAACTGAAGGCACTAAGGGACAGTTTGATGGATCCATTGAGCCAGGCGGAAAACTTAAGGGAGAAATCCCATTTGATGTACCAAAATCAGGTAACTATGAATTACATTTTTCTGATCCGTTCAAATCTGGTAAAGCGATCTGGAAAATTCCATCTGATCAATTAAGTCAATAATCTTCTAAAGGTGTACAAATATATTGTGCACCTTTTCTTTACACCCTAAACCGAACGTACACTCCAAAAGAGTGATTTATGGATACCTATTCAAGAAATGAAGAATTCATTGAAGTTATACTTTTTTAAGAGGCTATGGATACCCTTATATCTAAAGGGATATCATAACCAGAATAATTGGTTATGATAATATACAAAATAACGAAAAAATCTATTATCTCTATTTTTAGACATACTCATATTTAATGATGACTGCAGCTGGCATTTACTAGGTTACATTTAATGAAAAGAGTTGGACATGAAGATATAGAACTACTTGTGAATCTGTACATATGTAACAGATAAAAAATGAAAAAGGATATTCAACCGAAAAGATGTCTATTCTTTTCTGTAAGATTCTCCTTCAAAATCACCTGACTAACACTTCAAGCCTTGCTATATCAAGGTTTATGGGTGCATGAATTACATCATGTCGTCCATAATTGATATTGTTTCTCCGCATTACTTCATTTCTTTTAAATGCACTTTAACTATTGTTTTTCGTCGAATTTCATTTTATTATTTTTTTTTAAAAAAATATCCTTTAAAGGCTATGCTAATCAAAGTTTTTAACTAACTTAAAGAGTCTAATATTAACTTATGTCCAAAATACATAATATACTAAATAGTGATATTTAAATTGCAACATCATGGTAACTTACCTCGGTTACTTTTTCATTTAATAGACGAAGCCCTAGTCCATTTTCTGTATCCCAAGTACAATTAAATGTAATTCCGATATGTCGAGCTTCAAAAATATCCGCATATGGAACAACAATTCCATCTAAACTTATCATTTTTAACATTTGATTAGTTGTTTCAACTAATGGGTAATTTTCATTTAATTCAATATCATAGCCTAGTTCATGTCGCTTTTGTTTGTAATATTCCAAGATGGAATCCAATAGGCTTTGTTGTAAATCATACCAATTTTCACCAATAATTGGTATGCAGTATATTGGCCTTCATCAAACTGCCATCCTCTTCACCATCTATTAGTAAATCTATTTCTGTTTCATTTCTAAAGAAATCAATAGTTATGACTCTTGACCAACCATAATCATACACAAGTTCACCAAAAATTGAATCGTTTATAGTCATTTTATAATCTCCTCTCTTTGTTTACTTTTTAGTACATATTTTTAACGGTTTAAAAAAATAGAAATTAGTCATATAAGGCGTTCTATGTTTTTTTCACTCTGCTTTATAATATAGTATATTTGTCCCCCTACATCTGGCGGCAGGATTTAAAATCAGTGTGGTGTGGATTGAAGGTCAGAAGTATTACCTTATATACCTTATTTCATAGGAAATTTACAATTAAAAATCTGCAAATAAGTAGAGTTTCAATTGTATAAAACACTCTTAATAGCTTCGTTGATCATTTCTTGAAAACTATTATATTCCTCCACTATATCCCCACTTGGCTTATCGAGTTCAAGGAATACATTATTGTCTATATCTAGGCAATACCATGAAATATTTGAATCTCCAAAAAACAAATAATTACTTTCCCACTCACTTTCTTGCCAAATTTCATTTGCCCCAATAAAGCCATTATTTTCATCATCAAGATTTGCATTATAGATAACAAGCCCATTAAATTCTAATCCATTTACTATTTTTAATAAATCTTCGTATTCTCTTATAGATACATTTCCATTCACGTTTATTGCAATCCATTCTTTTATAGTTTGAATATTTTTATCGCTCGCAGGAAACATAATTGACTTTCCATCTTGGTTTTTAATTTTTTCAATCTCAACTAATAAATCTAAAATCATGCTCTCACCTCTATTTTTTAGTAGTAGGATATATAAATCCTTCGGGAAGTGGCCAATTTATATTAATTGAATCTCCGACTTTCAAACCTTTAGTTAAATCCCTTTGTGAATTAGTTAAAACTTTATGATATGGGTCATTTTTAATTAAAATTAAATTTTCAAAATCATTTGTGCCTCCATCATCTAAAGGCAGTTTATGATGAACCTGATATCCATCTGGTACTAACCCATTTTTTAAATTTTTGATATCGGTTTCCGTTAAACCGGCATCAAATAGTTGTTTGACTTTTTTCTCATCATTCACTAAATCTTGTAAAAAGTTTTTTCTCACAGAACTATTAAATTTATTTCTTAATTGTTTAAATTCTTGTCGATCACGTTTAGTATAGGTTATTTCTTTTTCCATGATATTCTTTAATAAAACTTCTTTTCCTTTTAACCTACCTACGTGCTCAGTACCTTTACGTGTACCCTTAACCTCAACCTCTTTTTGCGAGCTTCCCCCGCCATTCTTTAAAGAAAACATATGCGGGCGAATTTCACCAAGAGGCTTTGAGCCAACCCCAATCATCGGAATTGTAGAATATCCTGTCGAAAGTTGCTCTCGATAGAACACAGGCATTCTCACCTTAGATAGTGCTACTTTACCTGCATTTACCTTCTCTTGAAAATATCTTTTACTGTATGGTTTCCCGCCAGTCAGCTTTGGCAATTTTCCCCCGCTTCCTAATTTAGAAACCCCTTTTACTCCTTTGACAGACAAAGCGCTTGGAATTAAAGAGGGCAGGGCAGCACCGGTTACATACATAATTCCTTCTTGTTCAATTGTATCGGTAAAAGACTGTGCAGCGGATTCCGCCACACGTATAGGGTCTTGTAAAAGTTGTATCATAGCTTGCTTATAATTATCAACCGTTTGATCTGCTTTTTCCTTTAACCAAGCTGGTTCAATGGAATCAGGAATAATACCTGATGTTCCAACAACACCTACATCCATCGCAACCGTTACTAACCCTTCAACTAACCCAGCTATGCTATGTGCCAACCCTTTTACGAGATTGTCCACACCTTTGTTTATACTATCGGCAATATCCTGTACTCCTTCAAAGAAGTTCGTATATTTCTTCTTTACATTTCCAGCTAAATCATTATAAGCGTCATCAACATTTTCAAACCGTTTTATCTTTGTGTTATACAGCTCCCACAAGTCATCCATGTTGTTTTGAAGTTTTGTTATTGTTGATCGAATGCTTTCCTGGATTCGTTCCATATTCCTTCTATTACTCTCGCTTGCATCCTTTTCCGAATCGGTTGGATCTTCCAACAAGCTCGAAAAAGATGAAGGTGTCTGATAACTTCGGTTCAATGCCTTAAGCACGTTTCTTTCCATGCCCTTGTCTATTTGCTTGAGATTCGCCCATATATCATTTCTGTCTACCCGCATCATCTGGTTTCTGGAAATAGGAGATATGTAAGCCGTCGTGTCTTGTACATAGTTTTCAAATAATGACAACAAGTCATTAATTTGTGTTTCGTATTTTTCGATTTTATCCCTAGAAGTATCAATATTTTGATCCCATGCCTCGACACTTTTTCCCTTGTTGGTTTGAATAAATGTAGAAACCTTATCCAGGGAATCATTCATTTTTACCAGAGCATGCTTGTATGTATGTAGTTCTCTTATAATATCATCCAATACCCCATAATTGATTTGTAAGTCCCGCTTCACGAACCATCCCCCTCATAATTAGCTCTTTCCCTTCACCCCTTTAATGCTAGAATTATATGCTGTTTTCTAATTTTTCAATCACTAGAACGTTTAGTTGCTTCTGTTTAAAGAGCATTTATCTCTATATAAATCATAATGTTAAATTCATCCATTCACCATGCATCATTTTTCCCAGTTTTAAATGAATATTTTTAACTACGTAAATTTTAGATAGATCTTTTATCCTAAAAATAATCTTGAATAATGCTACCTTTTTGTAACTCATTTCGATTATGGTCATAGGGAGGTGGTTTTGTTGTGGAAAGAATAATGCCAGGGCAGTTGACTGGGTTATTTGACCTGCTGAGGATATGGATGGGTACGTAATCCTAAAAAGGCAATAATAATAAAACGACATTTGATTTATTCAAACTAATAAAGAAGTTGTTTAAATAAGCTTAGCCCTCCATAAATAGAGGGCTTCTTTTCTTATTTATACTATAATATTAAAAATAAAACCGTTAAGTTGATGATTTAATATATTTAACATTAGGATAAATTAAATGGCGATAATCTATGAATAAGGGTGTTCAATAATTATTCGTATATTCATAGATTGCGATTATTTTTATACTAACGGTATAATATCATTAAAAAGTTTTGTTATATAATCAATGAACATTTCCTCATCTTATAATCTATTTGTTTAGTTATTTTTAAGAAGATCTCCTTTTATAGTTTAATAAATTTATTTTCCCGTATATCTACTTGTAGCCATTAATTTACCGTTAACAATTCTTACCATTACTCCATTAGCTACCTTTTTTCTCAAGTCTCTACTCACTTTAGATCTAATATCAGAAAGATTTAGATAAGCATGATAACGTCCTTTTTCATTATTAATTAAATCCATTTCCTTATCAATTCCAGAAGAAGTTGCTTCATGAGCATTAGTCCAAACCTGAGCTCTGGTTACTCTATCCATAACAGGACCATTAAATTTTTGAACAATTCTAGCGTTCCAAAAAGCATGTCTAAAAGCATCACCGTTGCCTTGATATAATTGAGATTTACCATAATATTTTTCAGATTCTTTTTTAGCCTCAAGTGCTGCATCTGTATACTTTACAAATTCAGTTGGATGTTTTTTAGCAAGCTTTTTTTCAGCAGAATTTAAGTTTTTATATCCAGGAATATAAGCCGACAATCCATATCTAGGCTGCTTTTCTTTATTTATACTTTCCTTTATCAATTTAGCTACGAATTCTTAGCCTCATGTTCTGTGTATGTATCCATATCTGGATTATTTTCAATCTTATCATTTATTTTGGTTAACATTTCTGGAGTGGTTTTAGTAATTTCTTTATCTGTTAAATATTCTTTACTCTCTTTTTCTACTTCATTGACGTCGATATTTTTTACTTTTTCTGGGATGTTAGAAAAATAGGAGTCCATAACATTTTCATAGTTGTATGGTTTAAGATCTTCTGAGGTTGTGGAAGCCGATGCGGGTGATGACACAAAAATAGTAGTTGCTAAAATAACGCTTAATAAAACTAATCTTTTCTTCACAGCAAGATCCCCCTTAATATTGATATTTTTTTACTGTTATGTATAATTAACATACAATTTAATATAAACAATTTAAAATAATGTATTTTTTTACAAATAAAAGGGTTTACTATGACTAATAAACGAAAGATTAGTATTTTTTTAAGTTTGCATATATTATTTTACATTTTAGCATACATTGGGTTATTTCTTTTTATTATTTATTTTCACCTAACCTATAGTTTCTTAAATATGCTTTTCGTTTTATTTCCCTTTGTTTTGGTGGTATGTTGGGTTTTATTTTTACTAAAAAAGTCAAATCATAATAATAATAGAAAAAAAATAATTAAACGTATTCTTATCATGAGCATATTTCTACCTTTTTTCTGTATTCTTTTATTAGGAATTAATCATTATAATTCTCAATTTAATACAGAAAAATGGTTAAATAAACCTAATGATAGAGTGTATATGATAGATGACTTTCTAGAAGATTATAAATTAAAAGGAATGACAAAGGGAGAAATATACTCATTACTTGGGAAACCTGAAAACGAGAATGATAAGGAATTGGAATATTATCTTGGTTCAGAACAGGGGTTAATCCGTATAGATAGTGAAGTACTAGTCATTTACCTAAACAAAAAAGAAATTGTTATTAATTACGAATTAAAAACAGGTTAACCTATAGATTTGGATTCATTTTTGTTGGATCTAGTCAATATTTTGGAATCGACTAATTTCATCATTGTTTTTTATAAAAATCTCAATCTGGACAAACTAAAAAGATAGGAAGCTTATAACTTTCGAATCCCACCTTGGGAGCTCCTCAGCTAAGAGAGGGACGCTTATTTTATTTAACCTGCAATTTCTGTCCAACGTAAGTTTTATTTGGATTAGAAAGGTTATTCCACTTTTGAATTTGTTTCTGGGTGCTGCCATATTTAACAGCTAATTCACTAACCGTGTCACCACTTTTAACAGTTTGGTATCTTTTACTGGATTTTTTGGAGGTCTGTACATTCCATCAGGCAAAGATATTTCTGAAGCATTTTTTGGTAACTTCTTGGTTCAAAATATAAACCATCGGTAACAACGAATAAAATGAAAAAGGACGCTTTCGCAAAAGTAAGAACTTTATACGAAGACGCCCTTTCAAACTTAATTTCTTAAAAATTGTTATTTTTATGTTATTTTTTAGGGTTTTGAACGGTTGCATATCCGCTTAAGATGTTGTTATATCAACATTCTTGAGTGGATTTATTACATCATGCCGCCCATTCCACCCATGCCGCCCATGTCAGGCATTCCGCCGCCAGCAGCATTTTCTTCTGGTTTGTCAGCTACTACTGCTTCAGTTGTTAGGAACATAGCTGCTACAGATGCAGCGTTTTGCAATGCAGAACGAGTAACTTTTGTTGGGTCAACAATACCTGTCTCAACCATGTCTACCCATTCATTTGTAGCTGCATTATATCCAACACCTACTTTTTCACCTTTTAGGCGTTCAACGATAAGTGAACCTTCAAGACCAGCATTTTGTGCAATTTGGCGAACTGGTTCTTCCATAGCACGTAGTACAATATTTGCACCAGTAGCTTCATCACCTTCTAATTGAAGTTCACTTACTTTATGGTAGATATTCATAAATGCAGTACCACCACCGGCAACAATACCTTCTTCTACTGCTGCACGAGTAGCGTTTAATGCATCTTCAATACGTAGTTTACGTTCTTTTAATTCTGTTTCAGTTGCTGCACCAACTTTAATTACTGCTACTCCGCCAGCCAATTTAGCTAGACGCTCTTGTAGTTTTTCTTTATCAAAATCAGAAGTAGTTTCTTCAATTTGTGAGCGAATTTGTGCAACACGTCCAGAAATATCTTCAGGTTTTCCTGCACCTTCAACAATCGTTGTATCTTCTTTTGTAACGACTACTTTAGCAGCACGACCTAATTGATCCATTGTAGCACTCTTCAAGTCTAAACCAAGATCTTCTGTAATTACCTCTCCGCCAGTAAGTGTAGCAATGTCTTCAAGCATTGCTTTACGACGATCACCAAATCCAGGAGCTTTTACTGCTACTGCATTAAATGTTCCACGAAGTTTGTTCACAACTAATGTTGCTAATGCTTCACCTTCAACATCTTCAGCAATCAATAGAAGTGGTTTACCTTGCTGAACTACTTGTTCTAGTATTGGCAACACTTCTTGGATATTGCTGATCTTTTTATCTGTAATTAGAATATAAGGATCTTCTAGCACTGCTTCCATTTTATCTTGATCCGTTACCATGTATGGAGAAGCGTATCCGCGATCAAACTGCATCCCTTCTACTACTTCAAGCTCTGTATTGAATCCTTTTGACTCTTCAACGGTAATAACTCCATCTTTACCGACACGTTCCATAGCTTCAGAAATTAGATTTCCAACTTCCGCATCATCTGAAGAAACAGCAGCTACTTGAGCAATGGATTCTTTGCTTTCAATTGACTTAGAAATTGCTTTTAGTTCTTTAACTGCTACTTCTACAGCTTTTTCAATACCACGACGAACGCCTACTGGATTTGCTCCAGAAGCAACGTTTTTAAGGCCTTCACTAATCATGGATTGAGCTAATACTGTTGCTGTTGTAGTACCGTCCCCAGCAACATCATTTGTTTTGGAAGCAACTTCTGAAACAAGCTGAGCTCCCATATTTTCAAAATGATCTTCTAGCTCAATTTCTTTAGCAATTGTAACACCATCATTTGTAATTAGTGGTGAACCAAATTTTTTCTCTAATACAACGTTACGTCCCTTTGGTCCTAATGTTACTTTTACAGCATCCGCTAATGTATCAACACCACGTAGCATTGCTCTGCGTGCTTCTTCACTAAATTTAATTTCTTTAGCCATCGATATATATCCTCCTTCAATTGTTTGTTTAAGTTAAGTATTTTTGTATATCTAGATTAGCTTACTACAGCCAAGATGTCGTTTTCACGAAGAATTAAGTACTCTTTGCCTTCGTATTTAACTTCTGTGCCAGCAAATTTAGAGAAAATGATACGATCTCCTTCTTTTACTTCCAAGGCAATTTTTTCCCCATTTTCTGTTACACGACCAGAACCAAC
Organism: Virgibacillus proomii; assembly: GCF_900162615.1. Taxonomy (NCBI): domain Bacteria; kingdom Bacillati; phylum Bacillota; class Bacilli; order Caryophanales; family Bacillaceae; genus Virgibacillus; species Virgibacillus proomii. The sequence continues at coordinate 454,499 of NZ_FUFN01000009.1, forward strand.
TGCAACAACTTTTCCTTCTTGAGGTTTTTCTTTTGCAGAGTCTGGAAGTACGATACCGCTTGCAGTTTTCTCTTCTTGCTCGACAAGCTCGATAACAACGCGATCTCCTAGTGGTTTAATCATGTAGAAAGCCTCCTTAATTCTATTATCATTTTTGTTTTGTTAGCACTCTATTCCGTCGAGTGCTAATTCCACTTAATATGATAAATAATTATTGGAAAAAATGCAAGCATGAAAGCATATTTTTTTATTTATTTTAAGCATTTTTTTAAACAAGAGTTAATCAAGCCAGAGTTCTAAGATATAATCGTCCTTGAAAAACCGTGATGTATCGCTGTTGTCGTTTTCCTTATCCTTTCTTCCTGAATGAATTGGACATTTAGATTATGTATCCTCTCACGGACCTTTAAAATACGAAAACCATTAGAAAAGGAAAAATTGGCATCTTTAAAAGGATTATAAATTCTACTTGAATCGCCTTAACGTTAGCACTAAAGTTTGATCCAGTCTAACGTAAGATGAAAATCGATATCTATTTTTGATGAACTGTTAAACGTTCTCTTTAAAAATCTATTGATAAAATCATTCTATTATATGACATGAAGGATTTATGATAAAATAAAATGTACAAATTCATTTTATCGTTAATAGACTAATTTATTCAAACATAAACTATTGGGGGATGCTATGAATGCTGAATGGCACCCAACTGATGCAGCTTGATTAAGATGTGTTTAATAATACACGTATTACAATCGTTTTTTTAAACTTATGCCGTTATCAAAACTACACATCTTCTTTACATTAAAACTTACCTGTTCTGTTTAATATTGCTACGATTTTATCGCTTGTTATCTTTGAACAAATTCATTTATTTATAGAAGATCAAAGACCAAAACATATAGTTACTTATGTGAAAACATATAATTTTTACAACGTTGAAATCAATCTGTACAAAAAATTTTATACTTTGGATAACGTACAGGAAAAAGGAGTCGTTTTATTTTGCCAAAAAGATATTGGTGGGTCATTATCAGTTATATCCTTATGCAATTTTCCGGAGTTGTTTTCGCCCCGATATTGTATAAATTATTTCCTGTTACTAAAGTGGAAGCTGTAAGCTATTGGTCCATAATTAGTTTTATATTAGGGGTTATTATTGTACTGCTCTTGATGAAGCCTGATATTAAAGAAGGTCTTCATCAGCGTGACCGTTTTTCTAAAACGCAGCTGATTCTCTGGACAATTTTAGGAGTGTTTATGGCTTTCTTCGCTCAATTCTTAGCCAATTTCATTCAAATAATGGTATTTGGAATTAAACCAGGATCGGAAAACACCCAAGCGATCATGGACATTACAAGAGCGACACCGTTATTTATGATTATTCCAATTTTTGCAGCACCAATATTGGAAGAAATTATTTTTCGAAAAATCATCTTTGGTACATTATATAAGCGAACAAATTTCTTAATTGCAGCAATCTTATCAGCAGTGATTTTTGGATTTATCCACCGTGAACCTCAACATATTTTGGTATATGCTTCTATGGGCTTAGTATTCGCTTATCTATATGTAGAGACAAAACGTATCATAGTGCCAATTATTGCTCACATGGCTATGAACGCTTTTGTTGTTATCTCACAATACAATATGGATCCTGCAGAAATTGAACGACAATTAAATAAGTTGCAGACCATCCTACATTTATAAAGCGATTATATATACTTTTTTTAAGTAATTCTACTTGACATTCCAACATTACCAAGCAAAACGTTCTTTATTTCATCGTTATTAAGCTTTATGTTGATAAACAAAGATGAAAAGGTGTAGATGTTTTTACTAAATATAGCTTTAGCACCTTTCTTATCCACTAGCACTCAATATTTTAGAAAGCTATCTTTTTTCTTATACGATAAAGTGAAACTTCATTTCGTGGAACACGGAATGTTAGTACCACAAGGGTATGACCTAAAGGCCCTTGAACCAATCGGGCATTTAGGTGCCGTTTTCTCCCACTTACACCCTTTGCACGAACTCAAGCTCTTGAAGTGGGAGTCTTACGGCACCTTACATACGGTATAAGCCTAAAGTTTTATACTTTCCTATAGTGTAAGAAACAGCTTGATTCTTTTAAATACGAACAATATGGTTAAACCTATTATCATGTTTTCTTTTGGAAAGGGTTATGACAAAATCATATCGATAAATGTTTTTATTTTTGGAGGCTTTAACATGAAAATTTCACCCAAAACAATGGGGATTATTTATTTTATAATGGGCATATTCTTTACCTATATTGCTATTTTAAGTGTAGAAGAAACAGTTTGGAATATCACAACCATTGTACTAGCAATTTTTGCGACGCTTGAAATAGGAGTCACTATTCGTCTGTTGTCCATTCATTTTCGCTATAAAAATAAGAAGAAGGAATAGCGGTTAACAGCTCTATTCTTTCTTCTTATTTTTTCCTATATTTACTACAAGGAAAATCAATTCGTATGTAGTAAGAACAAAAGTTCAGGGGCGCGGTTAGCGACCCGTACAAACGGCAGATCTTCTAAAACAAATATAAATTCCTTCCTAGATAATAAAACATTATAACGATTAATAACTGCATATCTATTTAGCATGACTATTCTAGTTTATCGTCAACTAATTAGATTTTCTCCATTATCTTCAAGAATAAATAACTTTATTTTGCTTCCTCATCTTCTTCTGTCACTAATGGATAATGCTTTAAGAAATACACAAGTGCTTGCAGCTCTACTGCTAAATCAATATGGTGAACACGAATATGCTTAGGTACCGTAATTCGTGCAGGAGTAAAATTCAAAATACCCTCGATACCATGTTCTACTAAACGTTCTGTCATTCCTTGAGCTTCACCTGCTGGGATCGTAAGAATGGCAACATGAATATCTCCTAATTTATGCTCTAATTCATCGATGTGGTATACTGGAACATCGCTAATCGTCTTACCAACTTTTTCAGGGTCACTATCAAAAGCCATTTTGATTTTAATATTATTATTTTTCATAAAGTTATAATGTAAAAAAGCAGTACCCAAATTACCAACACCAATCAGGGCTACTTCCGTTACTTCATCTTGATCTAGAGTTTTACGAAAAAATTCAAGTAAGTATTCTACGTTATATCCATATCCTTTTTTGCCCAATGCACCGAAATAAGAGAAGTCTCTCCGGATTGTGGCCGAATCAACTTTTACTGCATCACTAAGCTCCTTAGAAGACACACGCTTCTTTCCTTGGTGGTTTAAATTATTAATAAATCGATAATACAGGGGCAATCGTTTTGCAGTTGCTTGAGGTATTTTGTTTTGTTCCATCATTCTTTTTCTTCTCCTTTTCGTTAGATTTGTATAATCTTTCACTTTAAAATAAAGCATCTTCATACAAATGTAAAAGAAACTATTTTTTAGGAATTACTCTATTATGTATCGCTTACATAATAATGTAATTCTTTTACAAACTAAATTTCTTACTTAAAACAGGACGGTTTATTCAGAGTCCTATACTTTTACTTGTGTTTCGTATGCTAAAGAATAAAAATACGAAATGAATCTTCATTCATTTTAAGCCTGCACGCTTAATAAAGCATTTGGTATACAAGAAGTTTTTACCCCCCTCTAGTAATAGAATACCATAATTGCTCACTCTACTATGTTCTCTATTTAAGCAAATTTTCACAATAGAAGTCTCTTTCGATATTACCATGAAAGTATCTTCTGTTAATCGAGACGGACGTAATCAAGTTCCACCTGCATCACGCTGTGGTAATTTTGTTCTTCCTTCTACTTTCTGCTTTATCATTTGTAAGATAAAAAAATCTCACAAAATAAAATTTAAGTCATACATACTAGATCCATATTTCTATTCTAGCAGAAAACTGGAAATAAGTCGTGACCTAGTTCACAATTATATTGATTATATTTAGTAAAGTAAGATACACTAGGGGAGATGAGGTGAACATTATATGATATTAATGCAAATAAATGGGCTTTATAAATCTTTTGGTGCTGATGAAATTTTATCAAATATAAAACTAGAAGTAAAAGACAATGATCGAATTGCAATTGTAGGCAGAAACGGTTCTGGTAAATCGACATTGCTGAAAATCATGGCTGGAGAATTGAGCTATGATCAAGGCGAATTAATCATGCCAAAAGGTTTAACAATTGGTTATTTATCACAGCACGTGGGGATAGAATCGGAAAAAACGATTTGGCAAGAGATGCTTGATGTATTTTCTGAATTACGTAAGCAAGAAGCTGAACTAAGGAAGCTGGAAAAGCAGATGCAACAAGCTGGAAACCAAACAGAAGAAGCCTATCAAAAGTTATTACATGAATATGATCATCTTCAACATACATTTGAACAAAATGGTGGTTATACTTACGAAGCAGAAATGAAATCTGTGTTAACAGGGTTGGCATTTGATAAATTTGATTATGACACTCCAATCCAGACATTAAGTGGTGGACAGAAAACACGTCTTTCGCTAGGAAAACTACTGCTAAAAAAGCCGAAATTACTCATTTTGGACGAGCCAACAAACCATTTAGATATTGAGACATTAAACTGGCTGGAAAACTACTTAATTGGCTACCCTGGTGCCGTTGTAGTGGTATCACATGATCGTTATTTTCTGGATAAAACCGTATCCATCGTTTATGAAATAGCACGTCACCAAACTAAGCGCTATATTGGTACGTATAGTAAATACTTAGAACAAAAGGCGCTTGATTTTGAAAGAGAATTAAAAGAATATGAAAAGCAACAGACAGAAATTAAAAAAATGGAAGAATTTATTCAGCGAAATATTGTGCGCGCTTCTACCACAAAGCGTGCTCAGAGTAGACGTAAACAGTTAGAAAAAATGGAGAAGCTGAATCGTCCCCTTGGAGATGAGGCCTCTGCTGCTTTTTCATTTCAAATTAATCGGCGCAGTGGAAATGATGTGCTGAAAGTAAACGAGCTTGCCTTTTGCTACCCAGGTGAACAGGAATACTTATTTCAACACGTCCATTTACAAATAAATCGAGGCGAGCGAATTGCTCTTGTTGGACCAAACGGGGTAGGAAAGACGACGCTTTTAAAAATAATTATTGGTAAACTTAAAGCTAGTCAAGGTAGCGTTCAGCTAGGTACAAACGTTCAAATCGGTTATTACGATCAAGAACAGGCAGACTTACATTCCACCAAGACAGTGCTGATGGAACTATGGGATGATTACCCAACGATGAACGAAAAAGATATACGTACTGTATTGGGAAACTTTCTTTTTTCAGGGGATGATGTGTTAAAGCCTGTGCAAGCACTAAGTGGTGGGGAAAAGGCACGATTGGCATTAGCTAAATTAATGTTGCAAAAAGCAAATCTATTGATCTTAGACGAACCAACAAACCATTTAGATATTGATAGTAAGGAAGTGCTGGAAGCGGCATTAATGGATTTCCCGGGAAGTATTTTATTTGTTTCTCATGATCGATACTTCATAAATAAAATTGCTGACCAAGTTGCCGAGTTACAAAAACACAAAACCACTGTCTATTTGGGAGACTATGATTATTATTTAGAAAAAAAAGCAGAAGAAGCAGAAATAAAACGTCTGGAGAAGATACAGCAACAAGTTGTGCTAAAAGAAAAACCTGTAAAAGAAACGAAGCGTAACTATGAGCGGGATAAGCAAATTCAACGAGAACAGCGAAAAAAAAGAAGACGAATTGCAGCACTGGAAGAAAAAATTGAAGCACTTGAAATAGAAATTAAACAATTAGAAAAGAGCATGGAAAGTCCTGAAATTTATCAAGATCATGAAAAAGCATTGGAGTTATCCAATGAGACGAACAAGCGAAAGCAAACAGTAGAACAGCTCATGGAGGAATGGGCTGAACTGCAAGAATAAATTAAAAATCTATCTATAATGAAATAAAGTAGGATTGATATTATAAATTGTACCGCATTGGGATGTCTACGCCCACATTGTTCTATTTAACTAAATAATTGATAGTTTTAAACATAACATTTACGTTTGCACACCAATTAAAACTCCATTAATTTTCTATTTAATGAAAGTATAGTTACTTTAGACCTTGTTTTAGCATATCCTAAATAATCTCGGTAATATTCTGCCATTTTAAACTTCAACTAAGTCCAAAGTATGATAACTTTGGGCTAGCTCCGCATTCCAATAAAAATGCTCCCATATAAGTAAGCGAGCTATTATATAACCTGCTTACCTAAAAGGGAGCATTACACTTTATCCACAAGGTTTATTTAAATAAATAGTCATTTTGTATCGAGTTTTCAACAGCAATTCGATATATGATTCCTAATCCTAGCATCGTGGACAACACCGAGCTTCCGCCATAACTTATTAACAATAATGGAATGCCTGTAACCGGCATAATTCCTAATGCCATTCCAATATTTTGAAATACATGAATAAGCATTAAGCTCATATAACCAAAACAAACATATGCCGCAAAGGTTGAGTGCTTATAAATAGATAAACCAAGCATGACTAGTTTATACAACAGTATAAAATAAAGAAAAACAACAAAAGCACTACCAACAAAGCCAAAGCTTTCCCCGATAATGGCAAAGATAAAATCGGTTTGGGCCTCTGGAAAGGATACTTGCTGATTTCCTATTCCTTTTCCAAATAATTGCCCGGAACCTAACGCCATAAAAGCCTGTTCAAAATGCCATTTTGCATCACTGGTTTGCTGCGCTGGATCAAACCAGGTCATAATTCGGTCAATTTGATAAGCATTACTTTTACCGACAATTTCCTTTGCTAAATCCGGAAATTTTACGATAAACGTCAATATTCCTCCGATAAAAGCAGAAATACTTGCAATTAAAGTAGCCAAAATTTTCCAGTTAATACCTGATAAAATAATAAGAATCCCTGCTATAAATAAATACACCATTGAAGTCCCAAAATCAGGCTGTTTCATAATTAATAATACTGGTGCAGCAACAATGGCCAAAATTTTCAAAAGCAGCTGAATATCTGATTTTATATGACTTACTTGAAATTTTTCTTTATGCTTTTGAATGATCGCAGCCATATACATGATCGTTGTTACTTTAGTAAACTCCGATGGTTGTAATGACAGACCAGGAAGCGTAAACCAGCTTTTCGATCCATTAACCGGTTTCGCTATACTAGCCGGACTTATTAATAAGATGACAAGTACAAGTAAACCAGCTATATAAACGTATAAGCTTGCTTTATACAGTTGTTCCACATCGAGGTATTGAATGGCTGCAACAATCCCGACCCCCACTACAAACCATACAATTTGCTGTAACACAAAGTTCTTACCGTCATATTGTTCTAATTGCTGCGCATTATAAATAGATAGTAAGCTTACACAAACAAACAGAATAAATAATGTAATTAAATCTGTTTGTACATAAAAAGATTGCTTTTTAGTCAATGTTATCACCAAATTTCTAAATTACTCTATCTACAACTTATCCACAAACTGAAATTATTAATACCTAGACTAAGATAAAAGCTTTTTGAAAAGTTATACACATTATCCACAAAAATATCCCGTGTTATCCACAGAAGTTATCCACTCTATACCCCCTTTTACACTAGGGTTTCTCTCGTTATATGAACAAGCCTGTGGATTAGTGTGGATTACTTTAACGGCAACGCAGCACGCGCATTTAATTCCAGTGTGGAACGAATTCCTTGTTCAAAAGCAATCGTACCGGCAGCTGCTATCATTGCAGCATTATCTGTACATAAATGCAGTGGTGGTATTTGTAAAGGTATTTCCAATTTAGAAAACTCTCTTTCCATCGCATTACGCAACCCTTTGTTGGCTGCAACACCTCCAGCAACAATGACTTGCTTTACTTTATATTGCTTTGCTGCTCGAACGGTCTTTGTAGTCAATACATCAACAACACTTGCTTGAAAACTTGCTGCAATATCTTCAGAATTCAACTGTTCTCCACGCTGCTTTGCATTGTGAATTTTATTTATGACCGATGATTTTAACCCGCTAAAGCTAAAATCATAACTATCCGGTTCTAGCCAAGCACGGGGAAAGTCAATCGTTTCTTTTCCACTTTCAGCTAATCGATCAATTTGTGGACCACCTGGATATGGCAGATTCAACATCCGAGCTACTTTATCATAAGCCTCTCCAGCTGCATCGTCTCTCGTTTCTCCTATTAATTCATACGTACCATGTTCTTTCATAAGAACTAATTCCGTGTGTCCGCCAGATACAATTAGTGCAAGCAATGGAAATTCAAACTCTTGCTCTAAACGATTTGCATAAATATGACCCGCAATATGATGAACACCAATTAATGGCTTGTGTTTTGCAAATGCTATTGCTTTTGCCGCATTTACCCCAACCAATAACGCTCCGACAAGTCCTGGTCCTTCTGTTACAGCTATTGCATCAATATCCTCCCAATTAACAGCTGCTTCCTGCATTGCTTGGTCAAGTACATACGTAATTTGTTCCACATGATGCCGTGATGCGATTTCCGGAACCACACCACCAAACCGTTTATGAATTTCAATTTGTGAAGCTACAACATTAGCTAGAATTTCTTTTCCATTCTTAACAAAGGCAACAGCTGTTTCATCACAACTTGTTTCAATTCCTAAGATGATAATATCTTTTTTCATAGTATATTCACCCACATGACGATTGCGTCCTCCTGGTTGTCTGTATAGTAGTTTTTACGAATTCCACCTGGAACAAGGCCAAATTTTCGATAAAGTCTTTGAGCAACTATATTCGACTGGCGAACCTCTAAAGATAAACGACTAATCCCTTTCAACACGGCGTATCGCATAATATGACGAAATAATTGCTCACCAAGTTTTTTCCGGCGGTAGGCTGGTAGTATTACTATATTAGTAATTTGCGCATCATCAAACACAATCCAAATGCCCGCATAGCCAACAATATTTCCTTCTACTTCAATTACAAAATAATGTGCATGTGGGTTTTTGGAAATTTCCTGGTGAAAGATATCCTTTGTCCACGCTGTATGAAAGGATTCTCTTTCTACTTCCAGTACTGCCTCAATATCTTTTATTTCCATTTCCCTAATTACTTTATTATGCATTTTCATGTTTTCCCTTGTTTTGTTCTATCCACTTTGCTTCAGCCTCAGTCAGCCGCAAATAATTAGGAGTTAGCGTATGTGTTGGATCAGGTTCTTTTCCTTTAGCTGCAGCTATTAAATGAGAAGCACGAGTTAAGTGAAAAGTTTCATCAGGAATTACAGCCATACCTTCAAGCTTTGTCACTATACGTTCACGGTGCATATCCATATCAGGGCTTAAAAACATGACTGGCTGATTACGGTTTTTAAGCTCTTCTAATAAATCATCCATGACAAGATTTGCTTCAGTTCGAACATGTTGCATGGAAAAGTTATTCCATTGGTAACCACCTGCATAAACAAGCCCACGTCTAGCATCAAAAAAAGGGCAGATAATACCATTAAAAAATCGTCCTTGATAAGCAAGCACTTCCAAACTTGATACGCCAATGATTGGAATATTTAAAGCCCACGCCATTGCTTTCGCAGTAGAAAGACCGATCCTTACTCCAGTATATGAACCTGGGCCTTTTGCTACAACGATTAAATCAAGCTGTTCAGGCTTTAATGCTAATTCATTCATTAATTGATCAATAGCAGGCATCAATCGTACAGAATGGTTTTTGGGTAAATTGGTTATAATTTCTCCAGCAATCTGTTTATTTTGTTGAATGGCAACACCCAATACTTGATTCGATGTATCGATTGCAAGTATATTCATGTAAATTACTCCTCTATATTTATTAACTTTTTAATTGATTTATTACTCTGTCAAAATCGGGGCCATGACTAATAAATGTTATCGTTCTCGAATGCTCACCATTAGAAGTAAGATGTACTTCCAGTTTTTCCTCTGGTAAAAAATCAGAAATAAATGTTGACCATTCTACAACGGTAACCCCATCTCCATTAAAATATTCTAAAAAACCAATATCTTCATCTGATCCTTCTAAACGATAAACATCCATATGATAAAGTGGAATTTCTCCTTCATATTCTTTAATTATTGTAAACGTTGGACTTGAAACATTACGTTTTACTCCAAGACCTGCGGCTATCCCTTTCGTAAAGGTTGTTTTGCCTGCACCAAGATCACCATCTAATGTAACAACATCTCCTGGCTTTAACAAAAGTGCTAATTTCTCTCCTAGACCTTTTGTCGCTTCTTCCGTATTTGTTGTAATTTGATATATTGCCAATCCATTTCACCTACTTTAAATGGTTATAGCCTTGCTTTGGTAAAATTTTAATCTTATTATTTTTTTTCAAATAGACATGATTGTTATCCTCGAGAAATACTTCTCCAATCGATGTTAATCTAAGTCCTAATTGGTTAGCGAGTGATACAATATGCTCCCAATTTTGCTTTGCTACTGTCCCAATTAATTCAAAATCTTCTCCACCAAAATATTTCCACTGATACTGAGAATGCTCTGGAAATTGCTTGTAACTATCACGCACTGGCACTTTATCATCATGTATTAATATACTTACATTAGAAGCAACAGCAATTTCTGCAGCTTCACTTGCTATACCATCACTCACATCATTAAGTGCCACTCGAACATCTTTGGATAAACCTGTCGCAAACTCTACACGAGGCGTTGGCATTCGATGCCTTGCGATATAGTATTGATCCTCCTGATAATTTGCGGGATTTGTCAAAATATGATAACCAGCTTGTGAATCGCCTAAAGTTCCGGTCACAAATACAATATCTCCGTCTTTTGAATCACTTCGATAACGAACTCTTTTTTCCGAATACCCAATTACTGTTACAGATATTGTCATTTCTTTCCCAGAGACCGTATCACCGCCAATTAAATCCATCTTATAATAGGAGGCAATTTTTTTCATACCTTTAAAAATATCGGCAACTTCCAAATGCGTCCACGACTTTGGAATAACAATGGAAACCAAATAAAAAGCAGGTGTGGAACCCATAGCAGCTAAATCACTAATATTGGCAGCTAGAATTCGGTAACCTATATGAAAAGCACTCATCGTACTCTTCTTGAAGTGTACATCTTCTACAAAAGTATCTACAGCAGTAACAATATCTGTATTCGATTGTCGAAATACAGCAGCGTCGTCACCAATCCCCTTAACTAATGAAGATTGTCTATAATATTGCTGTTTAATTGAATTAATAAAGGTGAACTCATCCATTTATCTATCACCATTTTCATTTTCTAACTATATTTAATGATAGCAAAAATTATTGTAAAAGGAAAAAGGAAATACTGGATTTAGAAGAAAAGATATTTAAATGATTTTTATCTGACGAAGATGATATATTCTGGATAGAAAGAACAAAATCTAGAAACGCTTAGGTAGCAATACAAACTGGAGAGCTTCTGACAAGATGAAGTAAAAATTCTTTAAAGGAGCGCTTATCCTTGAAAAAGTCGCGATGTATCGCTATCGTAGTTCCTTCTTGTCCTTTTGAATACGTACTCTAAACGAAGCTGCTTTCAAATAGGTTATTTACCGTGTAGAAGCGTTTACCACAAATTAACATAGGGAGGTCAATAACTAATGATTATAATGGCACCGATCTAGCTCTTATTAGCAGTATTCTTGCCCAACTAATCCCAATTTAACGATAGAATCTGAAGCAAGGAGTTTTACTACCAATAATATGAGATTAATTTAAACATATAAAAAACACACGATTTTCAAACATGAAATCCTGTGTATACCAATACTATGAAGTGGCGGTCCGGACGGGACTCGAACCCGCGACCTCCTGCGTGACAGGCAGGCATTCTAACCAACTGAACTACCGAACCAAGGCTATATTAATCCCAATTTTCCGCTGATCAGTTGATCTGCCTTGGGTTTTCTTAGTTAAGAAGTAAATAAATATGTATTGTATAGAAAGTTATATAGAAGATATTCGAACCAAATTAATTCTTTATTTGGATGTATATGCTACTTAAAGTCATTGTTTCAGAATAATTTTTATGTTTTTTCGAAATAAACTAGATTTTAATTAATGAGGTTATTCTATGTAGTTAAATAAGATTGGTTGCGGGGACAGGATTTGAACCTGCGACCTTTGGGTTATGAGCCCAACGAGCTACCAGACTGCTCCACCCCGCGGTATGATGAAAAATAAGGTTAATATTACTTGAAGATCCCTACAACTTTTAGCTTAACCAAGATATTTTATAGTTCAGAGGTATTGACAATTTCTCTCTATATAGAGAGAAATACCGCCTGGCAGCGTCTTACTCTTGCAGGGGCAAAGCCCCAACTACCATCAGCGCTGGAGAGCTTAACTTCTGTGTTCGGTATGGAAACAGGTGTGACCTCTCCGCTATTGCTACCAGACATACTTGTGATTTTTATTATTCTTCATAAAAAAAGATTTTATACCTTAAAAACTAAATAAGAGATCATTCAACGACTATCTTTCCATTAGACTTAGTTAAGTCCTCGATCGATTAGTATTCGTCAGCTTCACATGTCACCACGCTTCTACCTCGAACCTATCTACCTCATCATCTTTGAGGGATCTTACTCACTTGACGTGATGGGAGGTCTCATCTTGAGGGGGGCTTCATGCTTAGATGCTTTCAGCACTTATCCCTGCCACACGTAGCTACCCAGCTGTGCTCCTGGCGGAACAACTGGTACACCAGCGGTGTGTCCATCCCGGTCCTCTCGTACTAAGGACAGCTCCTCTCAAACCTCCAACGCCCACGACGGATAGGGACCGAACTGTCTCACGACGTTCTGAACCCAGCTCGCGTACCGCTTTAATGGGCGAACAGCCCAACCCTTGGGACCGACTACAGCCCCAGGATGCGATGAGCCGACATCGAGGTGCCAAACCTCCCCGTCGATGTGAACTCTTGGGGGAGATAAGCCTGTTATCCCCGGGGTAGCTTTTATCCGTTGAGCGATGGCCCTTCCATGCGGAACCACCGGATCACTAAGCCCGACTTTCGTCCCTGCTCGACTTGTAGGTCTCGCAGTCAAGCTCCCTTCTGCCTTTACACTCTGCGAATGATTTCCAACCATTCTGAGGGAACCTTTGGGCGCCTCCGTTACCTTTTGGGAGGCGACCGCCCCAGTCAAACTGCCCGCCTGACACTGTCTCCGGACCGGATCACGGCCCTGGGTTAGAAGGTTCATACAGCCAGGGTGGTATCCCACGGGTGCCTCCACGTAAGCTGGCGCTCACGCTTCGATGGCTCCCACCTATCCTGTACAAGCTGTACAAACATTCAATATCAGGCTACAGTAAAGCTCCACGGGGTCTTTCCGTCCTGTCGCGGGTAATGCGCATCTTCACGCATCGTATAATTTCACCGGGTCTCTCGTTGAGACAGTGCCCAAGTCGTTGCACCTTTCGTGCGGGTCGGAACTTACCCGACAAGGAATTTCGCTACCTTAGGACCGTTATAGTTACGGCCGCCGTTCACTGGGGCTTCAGTTCTACGCTTCGTACCGAAGTACTAACGCTTCCCCTTTACCTTCCAGCACCGGGCAGGTGTCAGCCCCTATACTTCGCCTTTCGGCTTCGCAGAGACCTGTGTTTTTGCTAAACAGTCGCTTGGGCCTATTCACTGCGGCTCCTCCTACAAGGAGCACCCCTTCTCCCGAAGTTACGGGGTCATTTTGCCGAGTTCCTTAACGAGAGTTCTCCCGCTCACCTTAGGATTCTCTCCTCGCCTACCTGTGTCGGTTTGCGGTACGGGCACCTATGAGCTCACTAGAGGCTTTTCTTGGCAGTGTGAAATCCGGAACTTCGGTACTCATGTTCCCTCCCCGTCACAGCTTAGAATTATCGGACGGATTTTCCTATCCGACTCCCTTGCTGCTTGGGCGCACGCTTCCATCCGTGCGCTTTCCTTATCCTACTGCGTCCCCCCATCGCTCAAACACTCATGAGGTGGTACAGGAATATCTACCTGTTGTCCATCGCCTACGCCTTTCGGCCTCGGCTTAGGTCCCGACTAACCCTGAGAGGACGAGCCTTCCTCAGGAAACCTTAGGCTTTCGGTGAAAGAGATTCTCACTCTTTTTTCGCTACTCATACCGGCATTCTCACTTCAAAGCGCTCCACCAGTCCTCACGGTCTGACTTCACTGCACATTGAACGCTCTCCTACCATTGTTCCGAAGAACAATCCGCAGCTTCGGTGATACGTTTAGCCCCGGTACATTTTCGGCGCAGAGTCACTCGACCAGTGAGCTATTACGCACTCTTTAAATGGTGGCTGCTTCTAAGCCAACATCCTGGTTGTCTATGCAACTCCACATCCTTTTCCACTTAACGTATACTTTGGGACCTTAGCTGGCGGTCTGGGCTGTTTCCCTTTCGACTATGAACCTTATCACCCATAGTCTGACTCCCAAGGATAAGTAGTTGGCATTCGGAGTTTGACTGAATTCGGTAACCCGATGAGGGCCCCTAGTTCAATCAGTGCTCTACCTCCAATACTCTTTCCTTGAGGCTAGCCCTAAAGCTATTTCGGAGAGAACCAGCTATCTCCGTGTTCGATTGGCATTTCACCCCTACCCACACCTCATCCCCGCATTTTTCAACATACGTGGGTTCGGGCCTCCAGTCAGTGTTACCTGACCTTCACCCTGGACATGGGTAGATCACACGGTTTCGGGTCTACGACCGCATACTCTGTTCGCCCTGTTCAGACTCGCTTTCGCTGCGGCTCCGTGTCTTCCACTTAACCTTGCATACGATCGTAACTCGCCGGTCCATTCTACAAAAGGTACGCCGTCACCCATTAACGGGCTTCGACTACTTGTAGGCACACGGTTTCAGGTTCTCTTTCACTCCCCTCCCGGGGTGCTTTTCACCTTTCCCTCACGGTACTGGTTCACTATCGGTCACTAGGGAGTATTTAGCCTTGGGAGATGGTCCTCCCGGATTCCGACGGAATTTCTCGTGTTCCGCCGTACTCAGGATCCACTCCGGAGGAAGTTCCTTTTTGATTACAGGGCTGTTACCTCCTTTGGCGGATCTTTCCAGATCGCTTCATCTAAAGAACTTCTTGGTAACTCCTATGGAGTGTCCTACAACCCCAGAAGGCAAGCCTTCTGGTTTGGGCTCGTTCCGTTTCGCTCGCCGCTACTTGGGAAATCGCATTTGCTTTCCTTTCCTCCGGGTACTGAGATGTTTCAGTTCCCCGGGTCTGCCTCCTCTACCCTATGTATTCAGATAGAGGTACTGTTCCATTACGAACAGTGGGTTCCCCCATTCGGAAATTCCCGGATCAACGTCTACTTACGACTCCCCGAGACATATCGGTGTTAGTCCCGTCCTTCTTCGGCTCCTAGTGCCAAGGCATCCACCGTGCGCCCTTATTCACTTAACTAACTCGCTTTATGTGAAATAAGCTAGACGCTTTTTCGCCTTTATTGCTTTTGGTTTGATGTCGTTGTTACTCTTATTTAGTTTTCAAGGTACCATCTTTAAAGAGAGACTATTTACTCTCTCAAAACTGAACCAAACAACCTAGTATGTCTTCCGTATAATCAGCTCAAACGTCTATCGTCGTTTTCGCTTTATCTTATTCCAGCTCCAGCGTTCAGCGACTAGTGAAACTTCCTTCCCCTCCGTACGATAAGTCAACATCGATTCGCCTCTCGGCTCTTCGTGTTTCCATTATCTCCTTCGGTTCCGTCCAGTTCATACGTCGCTAAACGAACGCTTACGCTTTATCTTATTCCTTAGAAAGGAGGTGATCCAGCCGCACCTTCCGATACGGCTACCTTGTTACGACTTCACCCCAATCATTGGTCCCACCTTCGGCGGCTGGCTCCTTACGGTTACCTCACCGACTTCGGGTGTTACCAACTCTCGTGGNAGCCGGGGCTTTCTGGTTAGGTACCGTCAAGGTGCCGCCCTATTTGAACGGCACTTGTTCTTCCCTAACAACAGAGTTTTACGATCCGAAAACCTTCTTCACTCACGCGGCGTTGCTCCGTCAGACTTTCGTCCATTGCGGAAGATTCCCTACTGCTGCCTCCCGTAGGAGTCTGGGCCGTGTCTCAGTCCCAGTGTGGCCGATCACCCTCTCAGGTCGGCTACGCATCGTCGCCTTGGTAGGCTTTTACCCCACCAACTAGCTAATGCGCCGCGGGCCCATCTGTAAGTGACAGCTTGCGCCGCCTTTTAACGTCTCCTTATGCAAGAAAACGTATTATCCGGTATTAGCCCCGGTTTCCCGGAGTTATCCCAGTCTTACAGGCAGGTTGCCCACGTGTTACTCACCCGTCCGCCGCTCGTTCCACATGCGTCACCCCCGAAGGGGTTCTGCTTGCTTCCCGCGCTCGACTTGCATGTATTAGGCACGCCGCCAGCGTTCGTCCTGAGCCAAGATCAAACTCTCCAAAAAAGTTTGTAATGAAAAACACCGTTCTTCATTATTTCTTAGCTTCTCTCAAGATCTCTCTTGAGTTATTTCTTAGAAAAACAGAGACTGCTTTTCTTGACATACTGGTTGTTTTGTTCAGTTTTCAAAGAGCAAATATTGTTAATGTCTTTTGCGACAGCAACTTTTATAATATAACATTTTAAGAAGTAGCTGTCAATAACTTTTTTTGATTTTAAAATCGCTCTTCTTAAAACAGCGACTTTATTAGAATAACATATACTACTTTGTTTTGTCAAATGTTTTTTTGTTTTTTTGCAAATGGGCCTGAGTGGACTTGAACCACCGACCTCACGCTTATCAGGCGTGCGCTCTAACCAGCTGAGCTACAGGCCCACAAGAATTTGTTTTGGAGCGGGTGAAGGGAATCGAACCCTCGTCATCAGCTTGGAAGGCTGAGGTTTTACCATTAAACTACACCCGCGAATATAAAATAATGTAATATAATAAGGAAATAAAATAACTAAATGGTCGGGAAGACAGGATTCGAACCTGCGACCCCATGGTCCCAAACCATGTGCTCTACCAAGCTGAGCTACTTCCCGAATCATGGCGCGCCCGAGAGGAGTCGAACCCCTAACCTTTTGATCCGTAGTCAAACGCTCTATCCAATTGAGCTACGGGCGCTAATTTCAATCTTTTAATAGAGTGTAATCCATCAATAGATTCGAGACCATTAAATGCGGTCGAGAGGACTTGAACCTCCACGGGTTATACACCCACTAGGCCCTCAACCTAGCGCGTCTGCCATTCCGCCACGACCGCCTAAATTCATTTATAAAAAACTTAAAGGATGGTATAGATTCAAAATTCCAATGCGGGTGGAGGGAGTTGAACCCCCACGTCCGAAGACACTAGATCCTAAGTCTAGCGCGTCTGCCAATTCCGCCACACCCGCAAGTCTTTCATTGTAATGGTGAGCCATGGAGGATTCGAACCTCCGACCCTCTGATTAAAAGTCAGATGCTCTACCGACTGAGCTAATGGCTCATAATGGATAAGTGATTGTAAAAACAACTCTGTTCAAAGTAGACCCCTGCTTCTTCTTGTTTTTTCACAGGTACTTTGTGCATCGGGTTTACTCGTAGCGTATTCGGTAGATGTTCAGCTTGTTGCTGTACCGAACTAATAAAACATTGTGAAGTTATAAACTAAACAAAAGTGGCTGGGCTACTAGGATTCGAACCTAGGATACACGGGATCAAAACCCGATGCCTTACCGCTTGGCTATAGCCCAACACTGGCGGTCCGGACGGGACTCGAACCCGCGACCTCCTGCGTGACAGGCAGGCATTCTAACCAACTGAACTACCGGACCTTCTATTTTATTATAAAAGTAAAAACCAGATGACCCGTACGGGATTCGAACCCGTGTTACCGCCGTGAAAGGGCGGTGTCTTAACCGCTTGACCAACGGGCCAATTTTTTAATGGCGGAGAAGGAGGGATTTGAACCCTCGCGCCGTTATCAACGGCCTACACCCTTAGCAGGGGCGCCTCTTCAGCCACTTGAGTACTTCTCCTTGTATGGCTCCACAGGTAGGATTCGAACCTACGACCGATCGGTTAACAGCCGATTGCTCTACCACTGAGCTACTGTGGAATAAATGCAAATAAAGAATTGCAACGAAAAATATAATACACTATCTAAGGAAAATTGTCAACATTTTATGTGATTTTATTTGAAACTTTATGTAATAAGACCTGTTATAATTGACAGCTAATTTAATGTACCATGAATGACATAATTCGTCAATGGGTTACGACTATTTTTTTATATTTATAATTTTAAAGACAACTTAGCAATATCCAAGCTCTGATAAAGTGAAACTTATATTTCTTGGATGCCTTTCCCAAGAAATATTAGCTGAACGAATCGGGCATTTAGGTGCCGTTATACCTACCGCATATCCTCTTTGTATAACTCAAGATTTGAATGGGAGGTTTACGGCACCTTACATGCGGGATAAAGTGAAACTTATATTTCTTAGAATGCCTTTCCCAAGAAATATTAGCTGAACAAATCGGGCATTTACTTGCAGTTAGATCCTCCCATCTAACTTCTTAGTTTTTTCCTTGAAGCACAGAAGTGGAGGTCTTACTGCAAGTTACATGCGGGATAAAAATGATTGTCTCATTTACTAGAGGTTATTCAAACAGCTCGATAAAAATGTCGTACTCAATATCATCATACATTTGAGTGGAAGTTTTATATCCGAAGTAAACGTGCTGCAACTAAGTTATTATTTGCTGCTAACTGGGTTTTCTTTAATTACTTGTTTCTTGTGGCTCGTATACCTTGAGTGGTTTTTACTGCGCTACTTGAAACTAGAAACTAGGCCGAACTGAGCTTCGACGCATTAGGATATGACCGTGTAGGAGTTGCAACAAATAAAAAGTGGTGACAGCGATCATCGCGATTTTTCAAGGATGTTGCGGTATTAGTCAGTCTCAGGTCTATTAGCCACCTTTAGAACTCACATTTTCATCGTAAACCATTAAAAATGTGTGAAAGCGCTCCTAAGTTAACATGTTTATTTGTTTCTACTTAATATACCAACTCGTTAACTTTGTTGTAATTCTATTTTTCCTTTACATCTGCCACATCTGTATTTATTCGTATTCATTCTTCTCATCCGCCTGAATTCCTGACCGCAAACTTCACATTTATAAATATATTTACATTTTTGTTGTGAAGGAAGGGGTTTACAGTGTCTTGGTGAATTCGTTGCACGTAGAAGCCTCTTGAAATCCTGATCTCCATGTTTGTAACCTTTTCCTTCAATATGCAGATGGTAATGACAAAGCTCATGTTTAATAATACCAATAAATTCATCTTCTTTTTCTAAATACTTTGGATTTAATTCAATCAGCTTTTTTGCCGGAATATATCTTCCCCCCGTTGTACGCAGTCGATGATTGAATTTCACTTCATGTAAAAAAGGTTTATGAAAATAACGGAGTGACAACGTATTCACTAAATCATATACTTCTTTATCAGTTAGTTGATACATTTGAAAATTCACCTCTTCCATATCACAGTATTATCATATAAAAAAATACATTCTCTTGCACAAAAATAGTTTTTTAATCAATGTCCCTAATTATTATACTTATTTATTTAAAATCATTATAAAAAAGTATTGATTTTTATTTAGTTTAGATTATAATATAGTTATAGTTCGACTAAATGTTAGAAGGAGGAAGTATTTTGCCTAATAATAGATTAACAACAGCTGCTGGAGCTCCGGTTAGCGATAACCAAAATTCAATCACTGCTGGTCATCACGGACCAACACTACTTCAAGATTTCCACTTGCTGGAAAAGTTAGCTCACTTTAATAGAGAACGTATTCCTGAACGAATCGTTCATGCAAAGGGAGCAGGTGCTCATGGATACTTTGAAGTAACTAATGATGAAATTTCTAACTATACAAAAGCAGATTTTCTTAGTGAAATTGGAAAGCGTACAGAAGTATTTGCTCGTTTTTCAACTGTTGCCGGAGAGTTAGGTTCTGCTGACACCGTACGAGACCCACGTGGTTTCGCCATTAAATTCTATACAAACGAAGGTAATTATGATCTAGTTGGAAATAATACACCAATATTCTTTATCCGTGATGCTATTAAATTCCCTGACTTTATTCATACTCAAAAACGTAATCCAAAAACCCATTTGAAGGACAAAGACATGGTATGGGATTTCTGGTCACTATCACCGGAATCACTCCATCAAATAACCTATCTTCATGGAGACCGCGGTATTCCCGCTACTCTCCGTCATATGAATGGATATGGAAGTCATACATTTAAATGGGTTAATCAAGAGGGGGAAGCATTCTGGATTAAGTATCACTTCATCAGCGAGCAAGGAGTAAAAGGCTTAGCTGCAGAGCTTGCTGAGAAAATTGCCGGAGAAAATCCTGATTATCACATAGAAGATTTATATAATGCAATTGAAAATGGCGATTATCCAGCTTGGAAGCTATATGTACAAATTATGCCTTATGAAGATGCAAAAACATATAAATGGGATCCGTTTGATGTAACAAAGGTTTGGTCTAAGAAAGACTACCCGCGCATTGAAGTTGGTCGAATGGTATTGAATAGAAACCCAGAGAATTACTTTGCGGAAGTAGAACAAGCTGCGTTCTCACCTGGCCAATTTGTACCCGGTATTGAGGCATCACCGGACAAAATGCTTCAGGGGCGTTTATTTGCATATTCTGATGCCCATCGCTATCGTCTCGGAGTAAACCATCACCAAATTCCTGTAAATAAACCAAAAGTAGAAGTAAATAATTATCAGCGTGATGGATTTATGACTGTTAATGGAAATGGTGGAGGTAAGCCAAACTATGAACCAAATAGCTTTCATGGTCCTGTTGAAGACCCCTCAACAAAAATAAAACCATTTGAAGTTTATGGCGAAGCAGATAGTGTTCCTTATGACAGTGATGATCATTACACTCAAGCTGGTGACTTATATCGTTTAATGTCCTCCGATGAAAAAGATAGATTAATTAAAGCATTTGTCGACCATATGAAGCCGGTAACCAAAGACGAAATTAAGCTCCGTCAAATCAGTCACTTCTATAAAGCTGACTCTGAATGGGGCGAGCGAATTGCACAAGGACTCGGTCTTCAAGTTCCTGAAAGTGTAAAGTAACATATGAGGAACTATACGAAGTTAACATCGTCTGTTTTGTCTCACATCATCGTAAAGGCAGAATCCACGTCAGCTTTAAAAAAACAGGCATGGCTAAAAACCATGCTTGTTTTCCTTATTAGACAGTACATATATTCTAATATATTGTTTCTCCATATCATAAATTTTAACTGTCTAGCTATGTGACTACGTTATCTAACTTTACACTCTCTAAACATAACATTCTGTATAGGTAGGTAGACAAAAGACTTTTATTCTTTAATCATGGATAAACCTATTCTACCCTTATTTGCACCAATACTATCTACCCAAACTGTGATTACATCCCCGACGGATACCATATCCATTGGATGCTTTACAAACTTATGCGACATCTTTGATATATGAACAAGACCATCTTGTTTTACACCAACATCAACGAAAACCCCAAAATCGACAACATTTCTTACTGTCCCCTCCAGTTCCATACCAGGTTTTATATCTTCAAGAGATAATACATTTTTCTTTAAAATCGGTTGTGGAAAATCATCCCGAGGATCTCGCTCTGGTTTCATTAATGCTTCTAGAATATCATTAAGCGTAGGTTCGCCAATTTTGAGCTGGTTCACAATTTCTTTTTTATCAATCATCCGAATTGCTTCTTGCAGCTTGTCTGAACCAATATCTTCTACTTCACAACCTAAAATATAAAGTAATTTTTCGGTATTGGCATAGCTTTCAGGGTGAATTGGTGTACGATCGAGGGGATTATCTCCATCCATAATACGCAAAAAACCAATTCCTTGCTCATATGTTTTTGCCCCCAAACGAGGAATCTTTTTCAATTGCTTACGATTCGTAAATTTCCCTTCTTCTTCACGACGCTTAACAATGTTATTAGCAACTGTTTTACTAAGTCCGGACACGTATTGTAATAACGATGAAGAAGCCGTATTCACATTTACTCCTACTTGGTTTACGGCTGTTTCGACAACAAAAGAAAGTGATTCATTCAATGCTTTTTGACTGACATCATGTTGGTATTGACCTACTCCAATCGATTTTGGATCAATTTTTACCAATTCAGCTAATGGATCTTGAACACGTCGTGCTATGGATACAGCACTTCTCTCTTCAACCTGTAAATCGGGAAATTCTTCTCTAGCAAGCTTTGATGCTGAATATACACTAGCCCCTGCTTCATTTACAATAATATATGGAATAGCTAACTCATTGTTATTAATTACATCTGAGATAAACTGTTCCGTTTCCCTTGAAGCTGTGCCGTTACCAATTGCAATTAATTCAATATGATATTTTTGGATAAGCTCCAAAACAATTTTCTCAGCCCCCGCTATATCATTTTTCGGTGCAGTAGGATACATCACACCGATATGATGAACTTTTCCTGTTTCATCAACTACTGCCAGCTTACATCCAGTACGAAAAGCGGGGTCAACACCAAGTACGGTTTTCCCTTTTAAAGGCGGTTGTAATAATAAGCTTTTTAAGTTTTTAGAAAACACATCGATCGCCTGTTGTTCTGCCTTTTCTGTTAGGCTGCTGCGTATCTCTCTTTCGATAGAAGGCTGGATTAAACGCTTATAACTATCATCAATCGCATGTTGTAGCAGTTCTTTGACGTCACTACTTACAGACTGTTTAATGATTCGCTCGTTTAAAAATTCAACAATTCTGTCTGTTGATGGATGAATGGAGACTTTTAAAACCCCTTCCTTTTCACCTCGGTTAAGTGCTAAAATTCGATGAGAAACAAGGGAACGAATGGGTTCATGAAACTCATAGTACATTTCATATACTTGCTTTTCATCTTTTTCAACATCTTTTGCTTCCGATTCAATCGATCCTCGCTTGACCGTTTCATCTCTCATATATTCTCGGTATGCAGGTTCTTCTGATATCCATTCTGCAATAATATCATTTACCCCCGCTAACACATCTTCGACAGTATGTAATTCATGCTCCTCTGAAATATATTTGACCGCTTCCTCATTAAGCTTGGTAATCTCCTGTTGCCAAACCAGCTCTGCTAATGGCTCTAATCCTTTCTCTTTTGCAATTGTAGCTCTTGTTCGGCGTTTTTGCTTGTAAGGACGATAAAGATCCTCTACCCGTTGCAGTTGCATAGCTTGTAGAATTTCCTGTCTTAGCTCGTCTGTCAACTTTCCTTGTTCTTCAATACTTCTTAAAACCTCTTGCTTTCTTTCAGATAGGTTTACGACATAATTCCATTTATCTTGAATTAATTTAATTTGTACTTCATCCAGACCACCTGTTACTTCCTTACGGTAACGTGCAATAAAAGGAACGGTATTTCCATCTTTCAATAATGCAATCACTTTATTTACAATAGGTACTTTTACTTTTGTCTCATTCGCTACCCAAAAAGTTAAATCTTGATTTATTTCATTTGTCACAAGTTCTCCTCCTTTACTACGTTGTCTATTTTATCAAAAATAGCAGAACTTTCCTAATGTCGTTATCTCCTACTTGGACTCCTTCGTATTCTTTATAAATCTTAAAAAGGGATCGATATAAAGTGAAACTTCATTTCTTGGAATGCTTTTTCCAAGAAATGTTAGTTGAACCAATCGGGCATTTAGGTGCCGTTTCTCATAATTAGATCCTTCTGTATCAACTCAGGTCCTTGAAGTGGGAGTCTTACGGCACCTTACATGCGGGATAAAGTGAAACTTCATTTCTTGGAATGCTTTTTCCAAGAAATGTTAGTTGAACCAATCGGGCATTTAGGTGCCGTTTCTCACAAAACATAAGCTGATGTTGACTTATCAAACGAAGGAAATCAAAGTTTGATTGCAGAACAGGCGCTTGAGCTAGACAATGCTACTTTCAAAAAAGCTATGACCATACAGAAAAAAATTTAGTTTCCTAGACAAAAAATAAGAGCTGCAGTCTTAGTCAGCTCTTTTATAGTGCATAGCTATTAAAGTAGTATCATCATGTCTAGGGGAATCGTTTATATGCTTGAATATATGCGTAATCTCCTGAGCATTTTTGGTCGTTAAATACTTTTGTGACAAATCTTTATCCGTTACACCATCAGAAAACATTAAAAACATCATGTTTGGCTGTAGCTTTTCTCGAATAACTTTAAACGAACAATGGTATCCAGCTAAATAGCCGGCATTGGGAATATTACGCTTTTTCTTCTGGTTTTCCGTAATGATTAAAATACCTATATTGCCTATGGAAGAAAAGGAATACATTGCTGTTTGGAAATCAATTTTGAGAATACCAACAACAACACCACGTTTTCCATGTAATTGTTCATTGCATTTTTTTATAATCGTTTCAATATTAGTATTCATGTTTTCTTTAATAATATCAATAACAATTTGTGAGGATTCCTTGGCAAACTCACCACTTCCTAATCCGTCCGCAATGGCACAAACAAATTCACGCTCTGTTTCTTTATAAAAATAACTGTCTCCACAATGATAGTTACCGACCTTCGCTTGTTGAAAGACAGACACATCTACATGTTTCATACTAATCAAAGACCTCCGTGCTTTCCATCTGAATAGCTTCTCTTAGCTTCCGTAATGAGCGGCGTTGAAGTCTTGAAACATGCATCTGTGAAATCCCTAACAGTTCCCCTGTTTCCTTTTGGCTCTTATTTTCAAAATAAGTATAATGTAAAATTTGTTGTTCTCTTTCAGATAAAATTGGAAATATTTTTTCTAGCAGCATCTTTTGATCGACATGATCGTACCCACGTTCTTCATTTCCTACTAAATCCAAAATAGCAACGGTACTCCCATCTGAATCTGCTTCAATTTTTCGATCAACCGAAAGTGCTTTGTAGCTTTTTCCCATCTCCATTGTTTCTAATATTTCTTCCTCTGACACTTCTAGATAGTCTGCTAATTCTTTAATGGATGGTGATTTTTGGTTTTGTGCCGTTAATATATCTACTGCTTTTTTTATTTTTGGTCCTAATTCCTTTATTCGCCTTGGAACATGTACACTCCATGTTTTATCACGGATAAAGCGTTTTATTTCTCCAATAATTGTAGGTATTGCAAAAGATTCAAAAGATTTACCGAATGTTGAATCATATCGGCGTACTGCAGCTAATAGTCCGATCATTCCCACTTGGACAAGATCTTCATGAATAGCACTATTTTTTGAATACTTACGAGCGATTGATTCGACAAGATCCTTATATATCAGAACAAATTTCTCTTGTAATTGCTCATTCGTGGGCTCCTTTTGCAATGATTCAATTAATTGGTAAACCTCATCCCTTCCGTTATTGTGTGGTTGAGATTTGGTCGTCATCAAAGCCCACCTCAGTTTCATTTATATACTTCGTCATTAGTACAATGACACCATAACTATTATTGATTTGAACTTTATCCATTAATGCATTAATTAAGAACAGACCAAACCCTCCTTCTCGTAAATCTTCAATTGATTCCGTTTCGTTATATGGGCCAATACTATCCTTTATTTCATTTAGACTGAAACTGTCACCACGATCTGCCACCATAATTTCTAAGCGATCATCGTAGACACCAAAACCGATCGTAACTTCACCTTCACCATCATGATAAGCATGATTGACGGTATTCGTAATTGCTTCAGAAATGGCTACTTTTAAATCTTCAATATCCTCATAAGAAAAGCCCATACGATTGGCTATTCCGGAAATACTTAACCTCACAACACCAATATACTCCGCCTTTGCTGGAACCTTCAATTCAATAAAATCAAATTTTTCCATTATTCACTTCCACCCCGAATCGCAGCATTTACATCTATAATCTCATCTAACCCTGTAATTTTAAACAAGCGCAGTACACGTTCCTGTATATTTACTAATATTAACTTACTATCATGCTCCTTTGTTGATTTAAGTGCACTAATAAAAATACCTAAACCTGTACTATCCATATAGCTTACCTTTTCTAAGTCAACCTCCACTATCCTGCCTTTTTGTTGTGTAAGGGGAATTAACGTTTCTTTCAAATTTGGGGCAGTATATGCATCTATTTCTCCAGATAAGTGGACAATAGACTTATTTGGTTCATCTGTGATTTTAATAGTTAGATTCATATTTCTCCTCCTATATATGTGAAACTTTATTTCGTAGACGATCTTTGGCTACGAAATATTAGAAAAACTTTGGCTTGTCGCCAAGTCTTTAGCGATAGCTGTAGTTTTTCTTATACGATAAAGTGAAACTTCATTCCGTGGAATGCTTTTTACACGGAATGTTAATACCACAAGGGTATGACCTAAAGGCCTTTGAACCAATCGGGCATTTAGGAGCCGTTTTCTCCGACTTAGCCCCTTTGCACGAACTCAGGACTTGAAGTGGGAAACTTACGGCACCTTACATGCGGGATAAACCCTAAAATTTTATACTTTCCTATAGTATTAGAAAAGTAAAACTTCGTTCTAGGAGTGTTTTTCTCCTTGAAGTGGAACAAAGGCTAAAAACTTGGGAGCCCTTGAAAAATTGCGGTGTATTGCTATCGAAGCATACTCTGTTCTATTCAACACATTTTGATCGATAACTTTGAAAATATTGCGATGTATCGCTGCCGAAGTTTTTTCTTGTCCTCGAAAAAGAAAAACGCTTCTTATTCGTGCACATCTATTGCTGCTTCCTTTTTCCCGAAGCAATCAGATTAGTCGC
The DNA here is from genome assembly GCF_900162615.1 of Virgibacillus proomii. NCBI lineage: Bacteria > Bacillati > Bacillota > Bacilli > Caryophanales > Bacillaceae > Virgibacillus > Virgibacillus proomii. Next base: position 481,353 of record NZ_FUFN01000009.1, read on the forward strand.
CGTTTTTTCTTTTCCACTCTATTTAAAAAGAATGGTTTACAGCGCCAAATATATAGAATATGTACATAAACATATTTTTTAGATTGTTGTTTAGATCCTGCTTACATTTACCCATTAAAACAATCTGTTAAACTTCTCTTCTTATAATTAGTAAAGTAAAATCATCTCGCAGTTCAAAGTCCTGTAAACGCTCAAAATATTTAAAAACTTGATTAACCATCTGTTGAGCTGGTAGATGAATATACTTTCTAATCACATCTAACACTTCTTGGCGTTCAATAAATCGTTCACCATCTCTGCACTCTGTAACTCCATCTGTCAATAGAATAACCATGTCCCCTTGTTCAATTTTAAGTTCATATTGTGGATAAGTTGTATCTGGAGTTACACCTAAAACAAGACCTTTTGTTTTTAGTTCTGTAAATATATCTCGCTTTGCATTGTAATAAAAACCAGGTTCATGACCTGCTGAGGCATAACGGAGTGTATGTTCAAAGGGAAGGTATTGTGCATAAAACATTGTAATAAACATGCTGGGATCAACATTTCTTTCAACAACTCGGTTCATGTTAACAAGAATTGCTTTTGGTGTCATCGCATCTTCAGGGTAACTGTCCATGGCATACTTAATCATTGACATGCAAAGCGCAGCGGGAATCCCTTTTCCTATAACATCAGCTATAGCAATTCCTAATGATCCATCTCTACCTTTTACAAAATGATGATAGTCTCCATTCATTTGATGAGCAGACATACTAATAACACCTATATCCAACCCCTGAATATCTGGCTTTTTGGTCTCTAAAAGCGTTTCCTGCATACTAGCCGCTACCGATATTTCTGATTTTAACTCTGACTGTTTTTCCCGAAGCTGTTGATACTCTCGATGAGCAATTCCATATGCAATCATCGCCTCTAACAGAAAATTCATGGAATATTTAATACCCTCACTTAAATTAGGATATAAATCTTCGAGGGCCTGAATATGCATATTAACGATTTCATCTGGCAAAATATTATTCTTTATAAAAGATTTACTAGCTTGTTCAATTTCATAAAGGGAGCGCTCATCTCTTGTTTCAATATAACGCTTCATTAATAATTTATAAGTTTCTGCATCTAATTTCAGTATACTCTCCATTATTTTCCCCCTCACTATCCATCGTAGCCAAAACAACTGAATGGTTACAAGTGAATTAACTCCAAATAAAAGGAAGCTGTCAGACTCATATCTAAGATCCGTATAGATAAAAGTCTTCACAGTATACTCTCTTTCACCATTTCAAATTAGAACAACTACCTTAACCATTTAATTACTTTCACTCGCGTTCCCTTACCGACCTCTGTTCGGATGTCAAATTCATCCATTAACCTTTTGACACCTGGCAATCCAGCTCCCAAACCTCCGGAGGTTGAATAGCCATCTTCTAACGCTTGTCCGATATCCACAATCCCGGGGCCTACATCAATGGCAATAATGCAGATTCCTTTATGCTCGACTGTATGGATCACTTCAAAACATATTTGGCCGTGATCTGCATATAGATAAATATTTCTTGCCAGCTCCGATATCGTTGTTGCAATACGTGCTTGGTCGACGGTTCCAAAACCTAATTTCTTCGCAATATCTCTACCTAACTGTCTTGCACCTACTATATCCCATTCTTTTTTTATATTCACACAAGATTGAGGTTGCATCCACTATTCCCCCAATTCCTGGTAGAGTTTAATAAGGCCTTGCTCTAAATTTAATGCAGTTGACACATTTTTTAAATGAATTCCTAAATCTAATAAAGTTACAGCAACTGCAGGCTGAATACCTGTTAAAACTACCTTCGCCCCCATTAAATCTGACATTGTAACAACATCACCAAGCACTTTGGCAATAAATGAATCAATAATATCAACCGATGTTAAATCAATAACCACTCCAGTTGAGCCGTTCTTATGAATCTTATCTAATAAATCCTCTTGAAATTGGATAGCTGTTTGATCATCAATCTCTGTCTGTATGGAGATTAATAAATAATTATGTAGCTTTAATATGGGTATTCGCATTATTTCACTCTCCCTTCAATGATTGAATTAATTGCTCAATACTATCCTCTTTACTTTCAATATCGACAACTTGACGATTCGTTATTTCAAGAGCTCTTTCAAACCCTTTCTTTAAAGAACTTTTCGTTGGGAATTTACTTAAATCGATCCCTAAATTAACAATGGTTTGAGCAATTTCCGGACGGATTCCTACAAGGATACATGTTGCACCGATTAAGCGTACTGCTTCTGCCGCTTGAATAATATGATGAGCAACCATTGTATCAACAACTGGAACACCCGTTATATCCATTAAAACAACTTCCGAATTATGTTTAATCGCGCCATCAAGCAGGTTTTCCATAATTAATTTTGCCCGTTCCGTATCGATCGTTCCAATTAAAGGCATAATTGTAATACCGTCCATCACAGGAATTAACGGAGCTGATAACTCTTGAAGAGCTACCCTTTGTAACGACACCGTGTTCTCCCAACTCCCTGAGTATTCATTAACGAGCTGCCGAATTAGAGGTTCAACCCAATTATCTACACTTTCTAATACATTGGAAATAAATGTAGAACCTATTTGCTCTGTTTGACTTAAAATATAATCAATTGTAACTCTACGAAACACTTGTAAGCCGTCGGTAATATAACTTAATGGCCATCCAAGATTAATAATCTTTTCAGAAAAGTTCTCAACTGCTTTTGAAAAACCAGCATTTTTTATGCTTGTAAATATCACATTCACAAATTCCCTATTAGTACTATCAAATAGTTCTTCAGAAATACTAGCTGTATAATTATCACTTTTTAATGAATTTATTTCTTCCAGCCACATTTGTACAATGGCATCACTATTATCGATTGCAATCTTTTTAAACTTCTCGTCCATTTCCTTACCCCCACTTAATTAAAATATAATTTTTATTCTAAGTCATGTTATAGAGCTGCTTCAAAGCCCTAAAATTGTACTTTTTTCTAAAGTTATCAACAATAATTGTAACATAGAAACAAAAAACGGATAAAGTGAAACTTCATTCCGTAGGAGTTTTCTTCCAGCTCCTACGGAATGTTAGCTTGAACGAATCGGGCATTTAGGTGCCGTTTTCTCCCACTTAGACCTTTTGTATCCACTCAAGGCTCTTGAAGTGGGAGTCTTACGGCACCTTAGATGCGGGATAAAGTGAAATTTTATTTTACGCAGTGCTTTTCTTCTTGAAGTGGAACAAGGCTAAAATCTCAAGCACCCTTGGAAAAGGAAACACTTTTTCTGCATATCATGTCTCGCTATCGAGGTTTTTCTTATCTTGAAAAAACGCGATGCCTCTTCATAATTCCTCCTGTTCGATGCGAACCAATCAATCTTTCAGACGCCGTTTTGCTTCTCTTTTATTCTTTTTTTGACAATCTGTATAATATTTAGATATTTACGGCACCTCACATGCAGAATTTTCAACACAAAAATACCCTTGTACTAACACAAGGGTATTATTGACCATACATATCCTTCAGTCCTAAACTGATTTCCAATGCCTGATTGATCTTAGACATCATTTCTTTATCCAATTTTGTTATTCTATCTGTTAGCCTTTGTTTATCAAGTGTTCTAATCTGCTCTAGCAAAATAACGGAATCACGATCAAACCCATATCGTTTTGCATCAATCTCCACATGTGTTGGGAGCTTGGCTTTTTGAATTTGCGCTGTAATAGCAGCAACAATAACGGTAGGACTGAAACGATTCCCGATATCATTTTGCAGGATCAATACCGGGCGGACGCCTCCCTGTTCTGACCCGACAACAGGGGAAAGGTCAGCGAAATATACTTCGCCTCTTTGCACGATCAAATGGTTACACCCCGATCACAGAACGTTCCAAGGTGTTTTTTGCCTCCTCTTCAGCTTGGAAAGCTTCTGAAGCAATTGTCAAATTAATGCGGCCCATTTCTGCATAACCCTTTTCCATGGTTTCACGAAATCGTCGAAAATGCTCATCTCGTTTTTGCTGAAGATAGTTTCTTGTTGCCTGACAAATGAAATCACTCAAATCACTGTTCTCATATTTCACCAGACCATCCACCTCATTTAACAGGTTTTTCGGTATTTTAACTAAAACTTCTTGTAAGCTTTCTGACAAAACCATACACCTCCGCCAACTGTTGAACGAACTTTGTAAAATTCAATTTTAATAATATCATTGAATTCGCCCATTTGCAAAGGGTTGTAGGAATTTTTTCCGAAAAATCATTTGTTTTGTCGTTTATTTTTTATACGACGTGGTATATAGTGTAGAATACCTTATTACAGACGAGCTCTTTAAAGACCTTTGTAGATTCTCGGAACACGGTTGTTTATTACACAAGGGATTTCATAATTAATCGTTTCAGCATATTTAGACACTTCATCCATGGAAATAAATGCCTCATTTTGACGACCAATGAACGTTATCTTTGTACCAACAGGATACGCTTTATCCAACCTCACCATTGTTTGATCCATACAAATTCTACCTATTATCGGCATTCTTTTTCCATTGACCAAAACAGAAAAGCCTTGCATTCTGCGCAGCCATCCATCTCCATAACCAATTGGAACCGTACCTATCCATTCTTGTTGTCTTGCTTTATATGTGCATCCATAGCTAATACAATCACCTGGCTGGATTTGTTTAACGTGAACAAGTTTACTGTGTAAAGAGAAGGCTTGCTTTAACTCTATCTCCCCCTTTTCTTTTACTGCATTAGATGGATACAAGCCATACATTGCTATGCCAAACCGAATATAGTCATACATTTCAGCGGGAAAACGTATCGCACTAGCGCTATTACCAACATGGACATCGAGGTTTCCTTGCCAGCGCTCCTTTAATTTAGAAAGGAAATGGGTAAAACGTGATTGCTGTTTGTTAAAATAGGTTATGTCTAATTCATCGGCTGTAGCAAAATGCGTGAATACTCCTGTTAAATATATGCTTCGATTATTTTTTAATGCTTCTAAAATAGTATCTAGTTCTTTTTCCGTTCTTATCCCTATCCTCCCCATACCCGTATCAACTTTCAAATGAAGATGAAGCGGCTTAGGAAGCGAATACGTACTCACCTCATCCAACCATTCTTTTTGAAAAAAAGTAAGCGTTATTTCATTATTACAGGCTTCTACAGCAGATTCTGGCGGAACCCACCCAAGTACTAAAATAGGAGCAGTAATAGACGCTTTCCGCAATTTAATGGCTTCTTCCAACAGTGCTACTGCTAAATAATCCGCTCCGGCTTCCAGAGCCTTCTTCGCAACTTGTATACTGCCATGGCCATATCCATCGGCTTTTACTACTGCCATTACCTTTGTTTCAGTTGACAGCTTTTTCTTTATTTGTTTTATATTATATGCAATTGCATCCAGATCTATTTCTATCCATGTATTTCTATGTAAATCCAATTTTCTAACTCCTTTGGTTATTTTTTAATGCTTTAGGTGGCATTCCCCCCCACTGAAGCCTCCGCTGATCTTAATCGCGGGGGTAAACCTAGCCTAAATGATACTATTTTTATTTTACTTCTAATCATGTTAAATAAATTAAATTTAAGCTCATTTACAATAATTACCATGCGTTTTTAAATATACACATTTCTCTATGCTATTAAGCTTAACTTATCCGCATTTAAATCCGTTATTTATCGTTTAGAACTATTTCTCCCTTTATACAGATTGTACTACATCTTGCAAAATGAAAAAACAGACTACCCTTATGAGCTTATCTCAAAAACGTATAGTATGACCGTACTTTTCTATTTACAGCACATTAAATTTCACCATGTAAAAAGCAGACTCTTTATATGATAAGAGTCTGCTATCTAGCCTAACATTTATTTCACTTCTTTATTTGTAACAGATTTAGCTACTTCAATCAGTTCTTCTTTTGTTAGATCTTCACTGGCCAGCATAAAATCGACACCATTATGAGTCCATTCCACGGAGTTTTCAGTCATGGCTCCCACCGCAAATCCCAGGTTAACAATTTCCCCCTTTACTTCATTTGGAGAGTTCATCGCTGTTTGAGGTTTTGCTTGTTCTTCAATTAAAGTAAAGCTCTTATCACCTTCAAACGTTAAGATGACTCGATCTCCCTGATCCGTAGACGTCTCTTTCTTTTCTGTTAGTTCAGCTCCTGCCATGTAAGAAGGATAGTAAACCGTAAGCGGCTGTTCACCAGCTGTTGCAGTAGTTTCTTCGGCTTTTTCACTTCCCATATTTTTTTTCATAGAAAAATCATCGTCTGCAAATTTGGCTTTTTGATCAAAAGTAGAAAAAGTTACATCCACCAAAGCTTTTTTATCTTTGTCTAGAACTTTTACTTGCACTGGCTTTAATGATTTCTTATCAAGGTAAATTTCCTGATAAGGTAAATTGTTGTTACTTTGATAATTTGTTTTCGTTTTAAAAACATAGTGTGCATCTGTTACTTCAAATTTGGCTTCCTTATCCTTTTTGATATCATTGATTAATGATTGATAAAGATACGGTTGACTGCTATTTTGTGGCCATTCCGCTTGAAACTTAAAGCTTTTCTTTAATGCAGGTGTTAAGACAAACACACCATCTTTATTTTTTAAAATTATTTGATTGCCCTTGTCATCATCTTGACTTGACAAGCCAACTCGATACATGTCTTTTTTCTTATGCCAGATGTCAATCTGGAATGTTTGCTGTTCCTGGCCTGTATTCATGTTCATTTCAGCTTTTGCTTTGTACCCGTCCATTTTTTCCATATTTTCTTTTAAATCTGCTATAACATCTTCTTGCGATTTCTCTCCACATGCTGACAATAACAATACGAAGCTCATTAAAATAATCAAACTACCGATTTTCTTCTTCATGGACATATCTCCCTTGTCTCAGTTAAAACAAAGGGAACCTTATCACCTTATACCTCGTCAGAAATCATACGATATGCAGCCGAAATTCCATTGATCACATCGCTTGCCAATAGATCATGTTCAGAATGCTGTTGGATAACTAATAAATCTGCAGACAGACCGTGTATAAAACATGCATTACATAAAGCTTGAAACAGATCTTGTTTTTGCATGATCATAGCTAGAATAATGCCCGTTAACACATCCCCGCTTCCACCTTTGGAAAGCCCAGGATTACCTGTTTGGTTTACCGCTTGTTTCCCATCCGGAGAAGTTATCATGGTATACTGTCCTTTTAACACCACATAAGTACGGTATTCTTTTGCAAATTCGCTTGCATATCGAAAAGGATTTTGTAGCAGTTCCTGAATGGATACTCCTAACAGCATGGCCATTTCTCCTGGATGTGGTGTAATAACAGTAGGTTGATCTCGTTCTTTTAACTTGCTTAAAGCTTGTGATAAGTGATATAAACCGTCTGCATCAATAATAAGAGGACAGTTAGCATTATCGATTACATTCTGAACAAGCTCTCCTGTCCAAGTTCTTCTCCCAATCCCCATCCCAATAGCTACAGCATGATAACCGCTCAAAATAAGATTCGCTTGATTATCAAGAAACCCATTTTTCTCAGATAAAACCATATACATTGCTTCTACACAATTTGCAGCTACGGCTTGGATTACCTTTTCCGAAGTAGCTCCGGTAATTAAACCGGCACCAGCTCTTAATGCAGCTCTTATCGACATGGACAGTGCACCGGGCATTCCTATACACCCACCAATGATAATACCTTTTCCATGCTTGCCTTTATGATCATTCGGCTCTCTTTTTGGAAGACTTCTTTTCACATCTTTTAAATTCCAAACAGATTTAGTTGTATGTTGCTTGAAGGCTAATGTAGGCAAACCAATGGAGACAACCTCCCAAGATCCATAATAAGAAAACGTGTCATTAAGAAAAACACTTAGCTTTGGTGCACCGATAATAATCGTGTGATCTGCTTTAATAGCAGTATAAGCTTCCACACCTTCATTCGCTGGAAGTCCGGATGGAATGTCAACAGAGATGATGAGCTTTTGTTTTTGCTTATTGATAAACGGAACCAATGATGCAAAGGGTTCGCGCAAATCACCATCTACACCAATTCCGATCATTGCATCAATTAACACATTAGCTTCTTTAATCGCACGTACATCTTCACCAGCAAACTTTAATAAAGTACCTCCACAGTTTTCATAAACTTGCTTATGGTAATGGGCATCACCAGTTATCTTTTCATCTGGAACTATTTGTAACACGTTTACATCATACGCGTCATCAAGCAACGTACGTGCGATAACAAATCCATCCCCTCCATTATTCCCTGCTCCTACCAGCACACATATTTTATCTTCCTTGGAGATTTTACGAGTTACTTTTTCAGCAACTGCTCGTCCGGCATTTTCCATCAACAGCTTCCCATCTAAACCGATCGTATGCATTGCGAAATGATCGATATCGTACATTTCTTTCGCGGTGACAATATACAAATCTGTTCCCTCCTACCCGCACTAAAATAATATGAGACAACCTAAGTGATTATGCATTTACAGATCTTGTTTTAGAACCATAATCAGTCATTTTTTAATCGCTTTTTTAAAGCTCTTCAATAATAACTTGAGCAGCCGCGTATTCTCTTGTATGGCTGATTGATAAAAATAAATTAGTTTGTTCAAATCCTTTTACATATAGATGAGGTGCACCACTTTTTAATATTTGCACTTCCATATCCTGAAAACTTAACTTTCCAATCCCAGTACCAGCTGCCTTAGAAAAAGCCTCCTTTGCTGCAAATCTTCCGGCAACAAACTCTACCTTCCTTTTATCAGTTTTTAACGAAGCATAAATTTCTCTTTCCTTTGGTGTTAAAATACGCTCAATAAATCGGCAGTTTCTCTCAAGATTTTGTTTAATCCGATACAATTCTATTATATCAATTCCAATCCCTTTAATCATAACTCTTCTACCTCTTTCACAAAATAATTAACATGCATTTTTAAACCTCTATTCACAGTAAAGTAGGAATAGCCCAAATTAGACATTTAGATTGTATTTTTTCTCACTTTACTTTGTTCGATATAACAGTGCTAAAACCTCTTCCAAGAAGGAATGTCATCCTGCTCTTATTTCATAATTATACTGTAATAATAAGTAATAATTATGGTATGATAAAGAAAACTTGGCTAGCGGCAAGCGGAGCGCAGTCGATTGCCTAGTTGCACTTATACTTATTACCTTGAAATCTTTGCAACATTGAATCTGCTTCTACATTTATTTATTTAACGTATATAGAAAACTTGGCTAGCGTTCAAGCGGAGTGCAGACGATTGCCTAGTTGCACTTATACTTATTACCTTGAAATCTTTGCAACATTGAATCTGCTTCTACGTTTATTTATTTAACGTATATAGAAAACTTGGCTAGCGTTCAAGCGGAGTGCAGACGATTGCCTAGTTGCACTTATACTTAAATCCTTGAAATTTTTACAACGTCGAAGTCTCTACATGTTAATTTTATTTTAACGTGTAGAGAAAACTATTTATGATCGTATGAAAATATATTCTAAAGATTAATAAGAGCCTTTCTTCCATTTCTACAAAAAATAACGAGTTAAAAAATCTAAATGCAACATCCTAGAAATTAGAAAATAGTTTTCTTTAAGGTCAAATTTAAGGGAACTTTTCGACCTTGAACCAATAACTGTGAACTTAAGCAATATTCTCTCCTTGTTGTTTTGGAATTTATATTCGTTTCTACATGGTGGATAATCTTTTTGAAAAGTATCTTCGTAAGCTTAAGCGGTCAACTGCAACATACTTCGATCTTCTTCCTGCGATAAGTTAACATCGACACGGATCTAAAGGAAGACCGACTAAAAACGGGCTTGCCGCTCAGGCGTTGGCATACCTCTATTTTAGAGGCATATTTCCTCTATCTCGTCAAAAGATCTCCTGTTTGTATGGCTAACCGAGTACTTCAGGCTTTTGTTCTTAGACTCATCCTAATATACTTGAACCTTAAATAAGCGAATTTTACCACCCGCTAGAAACAGGGATAAAAAGCATGTATATTTAAAACAACGCTAGAATCAAAATATCTATATAGAATTAATCGATTTCACTCAGCACCAATCCATTGATCGCTTCAATTTGAAAAAAACTATTTGGAGGAGTCCAATGTTTATTCGAAACGAAAGAAGTATAAAAGAATTTATGCAATCTTATCCGGTTGTCTCTGCATTAGTTATCATCCATCTAGTGTTATGGTTCATTATTAACTTCTTACAGTTACCTATTGGAATAATGATTTATCAATTAGGCGAGGGTAATAATTACTTTATTTCCCAAGGGGAATATTGGAGATTAATTACGCCAATTTTTCTTCATGCCGATTTAATGCACGTACTGTTCAATTCCTTTTCACTCGTGTTATTTGGACCGGCTCTAGAACAAATGTTAGGAAGAAGTAAGTTTACTCTCGCCTATCTGCTTGCAGGACTGATTGGTAATATAGGAACCTATCTGTTTGCACCATCTAACTACTTTTTTACTCATGTTGGAGCTTCTGGAGCTATATTTGGTTTATTTGGTATTTATCTATTTATGGTGTCCTTTCGTAAGCATTTAATTGATCAAGTAAGTTCACAAATAATAACAACCATATTAGTCATTGGACTAATAATGACATTCATTCGTCCAAATATAAATATTTATGGTCATATCTTTGGATTTATTGGCGGATTCATTATAGCCCCGGTCGTCTTAGCTGGTGCTAAAGCATATAACCCTTGGGCTTCTTTAGTAAGACGTAAACGTTATAAAAATGATGATGACAGCATTCAATTCGATCCTAACCGTTGGGAAAAACGCCGGTTTCCACGTTCGACAAAGAAAAACATTTTGTGGATTATTTTAGGTGTTTTAGCATTACTAGGACTCCTTAGCCGGTTTTTTTGATGTCTATTATAGTCCATAATCAAATATCGCCATGTTTTAATTTTGAAAGCAGTCCAAATGAATGACTACCAGTTAATGCTTGGTATTGTGAAACTTTATTTGCGGACTTCTCTTAATATTAGTTGGACATAGAGAATCCTTAACTTTTTAATACGATCTTTCTCCCAAAACTCTACCGTTAGCTTAAAACAATTGCCATAGACCATTAAAAAATGCATTAGGAGGAGAAAAATATATGGCAAATATTTATGAAATTGCTAAATTAGCTGATGTTTCTGTTTCGACTGTCTCCAGAGTATTAAATAACCATAAATATGTATCGGAAGAAAAGAGAAAACGAGTACAACAAATAATCAAAGAATTGAACTACACTCCGAATAGAAATGCTGTTGATTTGATACGAGGAGAGACGAGAATGATTGGTGTTATTATTCCGTATAACAATAATCAGGCATTTGATCAAATGCTACATGGCATTCTTAATAAATCTACTGAACTTGATTATTCTGTTGCCGTTCTTCCAACAAAATATAACAAGCAAAAAGAACTAGAATATTTAGCAATGCTTAAAAATAAACTGCTGGATGCGATAATTATAACTTCCAGGTCAAACAGCTGGGATAAAATCATTCCTTTTACTAAATACGGTACCATCATTTCTTGTGAATATACGGAGTTCAAGGAAATCGGTTGTTCATATTTGGATCGCTACGCATCTTATATCGATGTCTTTAAAACATTAAAAAATAAAGGATATACAACCATTGCTTTTACTACCGGAAGAGAAGCCGCTGAAAGCTTAAGTACAAGACAAACAATTGCCGCTTATGAATCTGTCATTGGCCATGTAAATTCAGAATTGCATATTTCAAACTGCTTTTGCTTTGAAGATGGTTATAAAGCAGCTAAAACATTGTTAGCATTAAAAAATCGGCCTACTGCAATCTTTGCTAACGGCGATGAGATAGCCGGCGCCATTTATCAGTATGCAAAATCCATTGGCTTTCATGTGCCGCGAGACATTGCAATTATCGGTCAAGAAAATCAGCCAATCGGGGTCGCTCTCGGAATTTCAACGCTTCATCACCGTTTAGGAACAGTTGGTGAGCAGGCGTTTGAGCTTGCAGTAAAAAAATCTTCAGCTAAAGTAAAAACATCATATGAAATTATTCAACGAGCCTCCATTTAAAAATACAAATGGAATTTGTATCAACCTCATCTATAGCGGTTATACATGAAACATAATTATTGCTTTCTTATCCTTGTAAAAAATTCTTTTATTACGTGGGGAATATAGTTTCCCCCTTGTATAAAAGAAAAATTAGTCAACCCTTCTTACAGTCCATTCCCACTACCCGCAATATGTAAAACGGCCACTCTTATTTTCCAAACGAATGGAGAATGTTAGAGCATTTTACTTTTCCTTCATAACATTACACACTCTCCATACTTTCATTTCTTTTGATTACACAGATGAAAAATATAAAGAGACTATAAAATGTGTTGACCTGAAATGCGTTTCATCTTCTAAACTAAATATCAAACAACAAAAAAGGAGATGAACAACTTGTATCACACATTTATTTTTGACTTAGATGGAACGATTATCGATTCAGAAACAATTGGTCTTGAAGCGTTACAAGCAGCGTTAAAAGAGATAGGAATAAATAAAACGTTAGAAGAACTTCGTTTTTCAATAGGTATACCCGGATTAAGAACCCTAGAAATCTTGGAAATTGGAGACATTCCAACCGCACTCCATAGTTGGCTTGAAAAGCAGAAACCATTTATGGAAAATGTCCCTATATTTCCTGGAATAACGGAGGTTCTTGAACAACTACCAAACTTAGCTATTGTAACTTCCCAAAACAGAAAAGAATTGCAAGCAGGATTTAAAAAACTAAGGATCGCTCCTTATTTTAAAACTGTTGTCTGTGCAGATGATACAGAAAAACATAAACCTAATCCAGATCCTTTATTATTTGCTTTACAATTATTAAAAATTAAAAAACATGAAGCCATTTACATTGGAGATTCCATCTATGATATGCGCTGTGCTAAAGCAGCAGGCGTAGAATTTGGGGTAGCTGCTTGGGGGTTAACTTCAACTTCTAAATTTATCGAAGCGGATTATATTTTCGAGACTCCTAATGATATCTTGCGTTTAAAAGCAGACAACACACCAACATCCTATATCATATAAATTTGCTTTAGTGAGAGATGACCCTCCTAAGAAGAACGAATCAGATCACAAGTCTTCTAAAAGGAAAACGTATTTTCTTCAGAATGCGTAACGTTTTCTTATTGCTGGAACACAATCTGATTGTCATTCTTAACAAGGAAAGAAGCTAGTTATATTCATGCCGAAAATCATTTAAATAACTGCCCCCTTTCCTTTATCGGCAGACCTATCGTTTTTGTCGTTGTCAATACCTTTACTTTACTTCGTTACACTTCCCAGCTTTCAGATTGGCAAAGTCTAACAACCTCGTTAGTATGGAGACGGTTGAAACGGACCATCCATGAAAAGTGGAAGCCTTGGATGGTCCGTTAAATTATAAGTTACAATCTTTAAATACTTCAAGGTTAAAATCCAATTTTGGTAGCTTACAAACGTTAAACATCACAATCATATTTCTTCGTTACATTTTTTGAGGAAGACCGTTTTCGATAGGAATACCAGGATGCTATGCGATCCACATCTCTTTCCTCTAAATCTTTAATTTTATAATGACTACCTAAGCTATAATTTCCAAGAATAGATGCTTCGATGTTTGCTAAATGCTGTTTTCGATGTATGATATGCTGTTGTTTTCCCATAGTTTGAATTCGTTTGTGAAAAATAATCAACGTCTGTTTATACCATTTTCGATATGTAAGTATTATCCGCTCCTTTTCCAGCAGAAATCCCGCATCACGATAGCGTAAATAACCAAACCAGATCCCTACTGCCAATAATATAAGAGCTGTCCAGCTAAAGGTTGGTAAAAAGATAAGAATAGCTATACTAATTAAAACCATAGGTACACAAGCTCGTAATAAATAATATTTTAATGCCCGATTAGGAAGTGTTTGGATTTGTCCTTTCGGTAATGTATAGGCAGGTAAAAGGCTTGATAATAATTCCTCGACTTCTTTCTTTTTTAACAGCGGATACAGCACAAAAGCTCCTCCGCTATCCTCAACATTGCCAGCCACCTCAGCAAAAATAGTAGCATAGCCAAATGGCTGTCGGAAAATACTTTCTTCCATTCCAATTGCCTGAATTCGCTTTAAAGGTATCGTTGTTTGTTTTTTTTCAAATAAGCCGCGGGTGATAAATAATTCATTTTCATGCCTTTCAATTCTAAAGTTCCAAAATTTAATCATCGTACCAGCGATTCCAAGTAACCAAAGAATCAATAAGATGCTGCTTATAATGATAATTAAAAGAAATACACTTAGACTTATAATCCAGTTAAGCATATCATCGTAAACATGTTTTGGAATAAATTGCTCTACTTCAGAAAAGAAAAAAGCGATAATAGCTAAAAGGAAACCGATACTACCAGAAGTTGTTCCGGCAATAAATAATCGTTTATTGGAAATTTGATGAAATGGTACTTGAGCTTCGACATCTTGTTTTCTTAAAGCAGCAGTTTTAGAATATCCTTTTAATTCTTTATGCAACCGCTCTGCTTCTGTTAGTTTTACAGCTGTTAACGAAGCCTCTGCTTCTTTTCCGGATCCAGCTGTTTCAATTTGTACCCTTGCCAGCTTAAAAATTCGATGGAGAACATTAACTGTTAGATCAATCGATTGTATTCTCCCTTTAGATATATATCTTTTTTTGCGAACGAATATTCCCCACTCTATTTGTAGCTCGTCCTCTGTTACAACATAGGTAAAACGAAGCCAAGAAATAATACTAAATGCGGTAAAAATAACGAGTAGTAACGCGATGCCACTAAAGACATATAAAAAGTAATCTTTCGAAAACGAAATAAATGAAACAATAATTGGTATAATAACCTCGCGATATGAAAATAAATGAATGACTTTAAAGATAATCACAGCAGGATGCATACGTCTTGGTTTATACATCATCGTCTTCCGTCCTCGCTAACTCAGAAATATGATCTCTTAAAATTGAAGCATCTTCCTCGTTTAATGCTGGTATTTCATGTACTGTTGCTGCCGTTGAAATCGTTACACTTGCCAAGCCATACCGCTTTAGTATTGGACCTTGTTTCGTATCCACATGCTGAACCCGCGCCATCGGAACGAGTGTTCTAGAGACAATTAATATACCATGCTGTACATATATTTCTTGATCAAACAATTCATACCGCCAGCGTCTCCAGCGAAGTTTAGGAACCACAAACGTACATATATATCCTAGTAGAACAGTCACTACTAGAGCTAACACGTTATACCACGAAAAAAAATCAAAGAGAAAACTAACAATCAGTTCACCTACTACAATTATAATTGCAAAATAAATTGCTGACGTTATTTTCCACACCTTAATCGCATCTTTAGCTATTTCATGCTTAGGGGGTTGTCTCATTGTTTCATCCTTTCTTTTGATTTTGTTCGCCTTTACGCCAATATAGTTATAAGTCTTGTTCAAAAAGGAGCTAAAAAAGAGAGGTGACGTAGTTTCGACTGGTTATACAGCAAGAAACCAGCACTAAAGTAAGTTTGGCATACAGGGACTGCCTATTGTACTACTTTGAACAATTTAAAGTGAAATTCTAATGTCGTCAAGATAATAACAGATGCTTAACGCAATATGTTTTTTTAACATACGAGTAAAAAATTTGGTTACGTTGAACTAACTTCTATGAAAAGATTTTATACTTTCAAACGAATATTGTAATTCGAAGTGTTATTTTTATCGAACCACCCCCCATTTTTAAGCTAGCAGGAATCACATTTGAAATAAGCCATTACTGTCCTTACCTACAAATATCTGAACTAACACTCATGCTCAATTATGTATATGATCTAAATCAAACTAGTTTCAGTTTAAGTTATTTTGTTGCCAAAATCCACTAACCTTGTGAGCCATTTCTCTTTTAAGTTTTCATGTAAGTAGGCTTTTCAAATTAGAGAAATACGGCCCCCCTTACATTCGGAATAAAGAAAACCTGCCACTAAAACCGAGGGATGTCGACACCTGAGCGGCAAGCCCGCTTTTAATCAACCTTTCTTTAGATTCAAGCCGGTGTTGACTCATCCTAAGCGGAAGAGCAAGTTTGCTACAGCTCAAGTACATAAGCTAGCTCGTTTGCAAAAAGATATCCACCATGTAGAAACTACTATTGTTTCTTAGATAAGAAAGACTTGGCTTATCGCCAAGTCTTTATGGCGAAAGCTTTAGTTTTTCTTATACGATAAAGTGAAACTTCATTCAGTAGATGTTTTCTTCCCTCTCCTACTGAATGTTAGTACCACAAGGGTATGACCTAAAGGCCCTTGAATTAATCGGGGTATTTAGGTGCCGTTTCTCCCACTTTGACCCTTTGTATCAACTAAAAGCCCTTGAAGCAGGAGTCTTACGGTACCTTACATGCGGGATAAACCCTAAAATTTTATACTTTCCTATATACAACGAAAAAAGCTTCTTTTTTTGAAAGAAGCTTTTTTCGTATTAGTAATCTCTGTTTCTTCGTTTTTGAAAATTACCCTTCCGATTACGGCCACCCTGATTGCGTCCACTTTGGCCACCACGTCCACTTTGACTGCGTTTACCATAAAAACGCTTGTTATTCGACCTGCGATTATCCTTTATGCTCTTTGCTTTCTTCACGCTTACTGGTGCTACAGAAGAAATTTTAACTGGAGTATCCTTACGTTCTTTCGTAAGCAACTTCAATGCTGCAGCAATAACGCTAATGGAATCATGATCTTCTAATAATTGATTAGCTGCTTGGTGATAATCTTTCAAGTCCTTTGTTTCAACTGTTTCAATTATTTTACTTACTGTTACTTGCTGTTGTCCTTTTTGCGCATCATGGTATGTCGGTGGAGCCATCCGTTTCATTTTACTTTTCGTTACTTTTTCAATCAATTGTAAATGTGCCATTTCTCTTGGAGTAATAAACGAAATAGCCTCACCCGTACGTCCCGCACGCCCAGTTCGTCCAATTCGATGAACATAGCTTTCTGGATCCTGTGGTATGTCGAAATTATAAACATGCGTAACACCAGAAATATCCAAACCTCTTGCAGCAACATCTGTTGCGACTAACACATCAATTCGACCATGTTTAAACTTATTGAGAACGGACATCCGTTTTCCTTGTGTTAAATCGCCATGGATTCCTTCTGCTCGATAGCCTCTAGCCTGTAAGCCTTCCGTAATTTCATCAACACGTTTTTTCGTACGGCTAAATACAATTGCGAGATCAGGAGAATGGATATCTAAATGGTTATTTAACGTATCAAATTTATATTTTTCCGGTATCTCGATAAAATATTGGTCAATATTCTCTACGGTCATTTCTTTCGCTTTGATTTTTATTTCTTTTGGGTTTTTCATTAAATTTGTAGCGATATCGCGTATTTCTTTAGGCATAGTTGCTGAGAAAAGTAAGGTTTGACGTTCTTCTGGTATTTGTTTTAGAATATCGCGAATATCATCAATAAACCCCATATTTAACATTTCATCTGCTTCATCTAAAACAGCAATACGAATATAATCTGTGCGTATTGTTCTTCTGCGCATATGATCCAGCAATCTTCCTGGTGTTGCTACAACAATTTGTGGACCGTCTTTTAATGCACGGATTTGCCGTTCCATATGTTGACCGCCATACACTGCAAACGCACGGATACCTTTAAATTTTCCAAGACGGTTTAGCTCTTCAGCTACCTGTATAGCAAGCTCTCTGGTAGGAGCTACTACTAAACCTTGAATTTTACGTAGTTTTGCATTTAATTTTTCTATCATTGGTATTCCGAATGCGGCTGTCTTTCCTGTACCTGTCTGAGCCTGTCCAATCATATCATTGCCCTCAAGCGCAAGTGGAATGGTCTCCGCTTGAATTGGGGTGGCTTCTTCAAATCCCATTTTTGCCAATGCCTTCATTATCGGATTGGAGATGCCTAATTCTTTAAATGTTGTCACCTATTCCTCTACTCCTTTTTTTGTAAAAAATTTTATTATAACAAGAGGCCTTGGACGCTTCTATATACTTTAGTTCTTAATATAGTTCCCAAAAATGCAGTCGTATCATACTAAATGTAATTATTTAAAGAGGTTGTTCAAAAAGTTAAGGAAATGACACATGTAGTTTCTTCGTTAGTCTGTTTCTGACGGCTTGTTTATCATTCTCTTCGCCAAAACTTCACCTTGAACTTCTCAGGTCTTTTTTACACCTTTTTGACCACAAGGGAATATAAATAAAGCGTATTTCTAAATTCATCTTTTTCCGAGGTTATTCAAAAAGAAGGGGAAAGACAAATAAAATCTTAGTTCCTCTTTGAACACGCACTTATCATAGAATGTGTTTTTTACTTCCTAAAGTACAAAAAGGCTTCACCGAATGGTAAGAGGCCTCACGTGAACTCATGCAAAGAATATCATAACATATTTTTTATAATGATACTAATTAGATAAATGATTTTTTATTCTAACCGTGGTAAAATATATTAGATATGTACTACTTATTTATATAGAATACAAACAAGATAAGGAGGTTTTGAATGCGCCTTCCTCCATTTAATCCATATATTGCAGTAACCATCGGAGTCATATCTGTCTCTACTTCAGCCATTTTTGTAAAGTTAGCAGACCAAGCACCGGCTGCAATTATTGCCAATTACCGGCTTTTATTAGCTGTACTGTTAATGGCTCCAATTATTTTGAGGAAATACCGTCATGAAATAAAACAAATAAATCGAAAAGATTGGATCTTTTCCATTTTTGCAGGCGTTTTTTTAGCCTTTCACTTTATATTATGGTTTGAATCGTTAAATTACACCTCGGTAGCAAGCTCAGTTGTTTTAGTAACGCTTCAACCTATTTTTGCTTTTTTGGGAACCTATTTTTTCTTTAAGGAACGTTTTTCATATGGTGCAATTATTAGTATGCTTATTGCGCTAATTGGAAGTATTATTATCAGCTGGGGAGACTTTCAGATTAGTGGAACAGCCTTGTTTGGCGATATATTGGCATTACTTGGAGCTGTAACGGTAACGGCATATTTTTTGCTTGGACAACAAGTTAGAAGAAATTTGTCTATCATGACCTATACCTTTGTTGTATATGGTATAAGTTCCATTACATTAATTATGTATAACCTCATGCTGGGCAATTCATTTATCGGTTATCCAGTTGACCACTGGTGGATATTTCTAGCTTTAGCTATTTTCCCAACTTTTTTAGGCCATACCCTGTTTAATTGGGCACTAAAATGGTTGAGTACTTCAACTATTTCCATGGCAATTGTATTCGAGCCCGTAGGCGCCTCCATTCTGGCCTATTTTATCTTGGACGAAAAGATCACAGCATTCCAATTACTAGGTGGTACGATCGTGTTATTTGGGCTGTTTTTATTTATCCTCAGTACTAATCGTAAGTCAACCTTAACGATTTCCAAAAAAGAACAACATGAATAAAATACATGAAATGGGTGAGCATATGAACATTCAATTAATGACAGATGGCGGAGCTGATATTCCAGAGCGTCTAGCACGTAAAGCTGATATTATTCAAGTGCCGCTTTATTTACATTTTAGTGATAAGCAATACAGAGCTGGGGTGGATATGGATCTTCCTTCTTTTTATAAGAAAATAGAAGAAACGAAGGAATTACCGAGATCCTCTGCACCTAGCCCACATGATTTTTATAAAGCGTATAAACAAGTGGATAAACAAACATCGATTTTAATGCTCAGCTTAACAAAAGGGTTAAGCAGTACGTATGAAAATGCAGTTACTGGGATGAATATGCTATTAGAGGAAGAACCAGAGCGAACCATTGCTGTAATTAATACAAAGACGGCATCATGTGGAATTGCACTCTTACTTCATGAAGCAATAACAAAAATAGAAGAAAACTATACATTCATTGAATTAGTTGAGCATATACAAAAGCGAGCAGATCAAACCGCCACTTTATTTGTATTAAAAACATTAGAGAATTTAATTCAAGGAGGGCGACTGGATCGAGTAAAAGGAAAAATCGCTAAGACATTAAACATCAAATTACTAATGCGTGCAAGTGAAGACGGGGAAATTGAAGTTACGGAAAAGGTTAGAGGAGACAAAAGATCAATCCGACGGTTTATCGAGCAAATTGGTGAATATACAAAGAGCTTTGAAGATAAAGTTATCTCCTTATCCCATTGTAATGCAGAAGAACGCGCTAAAAATGTGCTGTCTGAAATACGCAGCAAATACCCGTTTAAAGATGCCTATATCATGGACACAGGTCCATTAATTTCCACATACGGCGGAAAAGGTGCGCTAGTTATTTCATTTTTTAAACATAATAAATAAGTGAGAATTGTTTCTGCTAGCGGCTTAAAGAAATGGACCTTACAGTAATTCATCCGATGTTATCCCTTGTTTTTTTGTAGGATTCTAATCTAACGTATAAATTTGGCCACAATAATTTTAGCGTAAACTGATGGATACTGAATGCGCTTCTTACAACCATACATAGAAGAAATTTAGGGAGAAAGCAAGCTTATAATCCTATCCATCCCTATGCTTTTTTAAAAGAGTCTGACTACTTCAGACTCTTTTTTATACTATAGGAAAGTATAATAAGAAAAACGATAGCTTTCGCCAAAGACTTGGCGATAAGCCAAGTTTTTCTAATGTTTGTTTTGTTTAGTAAGAAAAGAATATACCATTTGATTAAGTGTATCCTTATCCTCTCCTAAACAAATTAAATGCTTCGATCGCTCAAAAAATACAACCTCTTTCTCCTCTGATGTAATTTCATTATTTAGGTAATAAGCTGTTTTGTAAGGAACCATCCCATCCTGCTGACCTTGAGCTATAAGTACAGGTGATTGAATTTTATTTAAATAACGTCTGGTAAATCTAACCAATTTTAAAAATTCGATATTAGCCCGAAATGGTACAGCACCAAGCTTTTTTTTATAATGAATGTACAGTTTGTTTTTTTTCAGGTCTCCTTTTATCGCGTCCTTAATAACTGTTCCAATATCTAAACCTATTTGTTTAAACGATAAATATTTACCTGATGTAGCTAAAAGGACCAACTTTTCTACATGATGCATGGCAGCGAGGTATGCTGCAATCATGCCACCCATGGAAAAACCAATCAAATAGACTGTCTCATATGTTTTTTTTAATTGCAATAATGTTTGTTCCGCTGCTTCCAACCATTCATCATGGGATACATCTTCTAAATTTAACCTCCTCCCATGACCAGGTAAGGTTGGTACAGCTATATGCCAATCTGTATGCTCTTTAAAATAATTTGCCAAAGGCTCCACTTCATAAGGACCACCAGTATATCCATGGATAATTAAACAAGCTATCATCTCGATTCCTCTCTTTCTTGTCTATATTTGTTTACCCGTTCTGGCAAAAATTATGACAGCCTTTTACATATGCAACTATTTTTCCTTGTTTTCCATAATTAGCATAATTTCTTGGCTAGAACTTCTAAGGTCTTTACCGTTTTACCTTGTCCATTCTTAAAAGAATCAATCCCGTTAATTTATAGTCCTACCAGTATAGTTGTTACTTACATTGAAAAATTTGTAAGTATTAAATCAACCTCCGCGTTTTCTTACGTATGAAAAAAGCTGATGAAAGGAAACATCAGCTTTTTCATCTGAATGTTTTTATTAACGAGCCGAACTGCTTAAAAATTGGGGAAACTTGGTGATACGTATTAGCTAATTGACCTACCGTAGATAACATCTTATCTAAATTTAATGCTTGCCCTGGACCAGGTGGTTGATTTGGCGGATAATTTGCTTGTGGATTTATATTTTGTTGTGCATTTTGTTGGGATGATTCTGATTTTATTCCTGGCCAATTCATTGGTTGTGGTGGCTTGGTGAAGTAATCATAAGGAGTTTGCTGATTTGCTTGTAGGCTTTGTTGCATACCCCCAAAGAAATCCATTTGTCCCGGATTATTTTCAAAATAAGGTGGATAAGGTATAGAAAAAGGATAATTTCGAAAACCATCATCGTTATGATTGACATAATCAAAATAAGGGCCATAATACATTTCCTACACACCTTCTTTATCTTTTCTTATAGTTTATGACTACTCCTTCATGTGTGTGATCACTTTGAATCATTTTTATAACCATCAAAGAATGAACTGTAATAGGATATGTGATTATCTAATAAGCCAAGGCTATACTTTATTTTGTTTTTTTGAAATCCAAGAATTGGTTCTTTCACGCCTTTAATAAATATTGCTGGTGTGCCGTATATACCTTTATCTTGTAACTCCTTCATATGATTAATATCATTAATATTTTTTATTTCATAAGGGATCTTCCACTTTTTTAAGTTTTGTATTACTCTTTCGCATTCCTTATTGTAGTCACTAATATAAACAAGTACTTCTGGTTCTTCCATTTTTTAACCCCCTTTCAACTGAATTGAACCAACA
This sequence comes from Virgibacillus proomii, assembly GCF_900162615.1. Classification (NCBI taxonomy): domain Bacteria; kingdom Bacillati; phylum Bacillota; class Bacilli; order Caryophanales; family Bacillaceae; genus Virgibacillus; species Virgibacillus proomii. The sequence goes on from NZ_FUFN01000009.1 coordinate 503,906, forward strand.
ATTATATAATTACCCGGGACAAAATAACAAAAACGTTAGAAAAACTTGGCTTGTCGCCAAGTCTTTAGCGAAAGCTGTCGTTTTTCTTATAAGATAAAGTGAAACTTCATTCCGTGGAATGCTTTTTACACGGAATGTTAGTACCACAAGGGTATGACCTAAAGGCCCTTGAACGAATCGGCATTTAAGTGCCGTTTCTCCCGCTTTGACACTTTGCACGAACTCAGGACTTGAAGTGAGAAACTTACGGCACCTTACATGCGGGATAAAGTGAAACTTCATTCCGTGGAATGCTTTTTACACGGAATGTTAGTACCACAAGGGTATGACCTAAAGGCCCTTGAACCAATCGGGCATTTAGGTGCCGTTTTCTCCCGCTTTGACCCTTTGCATGAAATCAGGTCTTGAAGTGGGAAACTTACGGCACCTTACATGCGGGATAAAGCCTAAAATTTTATACTTTCCTATAGTAAAAAAGGCCAAAGTCATACCAAATTGCATCCTATTTGCCACACTTTTGACATATTTCTTTTGACCTATAAAAACTCCATATAGTATAAAGTCTTAGCGCAGATGGTTTTAGCCACCTTACCTATAACCCTTAATGAAATCGAATCAACGCACACAAGAAATTTTTCATTTTTATAGTGTAAGTAATTAGAGGCAGCCGAAAAACTAGTTAAGGACTTCTAAGTAGACAATATACCTTCTTCCCTATTTTAGTTATTGCTATTCCTCATTTCTTAGAAAAACTTTCCTATAGTGCAAAAAAAAAGAGAGGAAAAATCCCTCCCCTTGAAACTCTTATAAAGTGCAACTTCTATCCGTAGGGCTTTTCCTTCACCCCTACGGATAGAAGTAGAACAAAGGCTAGAATCTCGTACGCCTTTGAAAAATTGTATGGTTAAAACTAATGGTGAAGTAGCTTAGATGGAAGATTTTTTTACAGCTGATACATGCTGAATTGATTTTCCCAACTTACGTAATAAGTCAATTGCCATTACCTTTTCCGTTTCGTTTAAACCGCTAGTAATTTTTGCAATTCGTGCCCAATGCCCGGGAAAGATATGATGAAGTAAATCAGCACCTTTATCAGTAATTTTTGCGAACGTAACACGACGGTCATGATGATTGGGAATTCGAACTAAATAACGCTTATTCTCTAATTTATTTACTACATACGTAATACTTCCACTTGTTAGTAGAATTTTTTCACCTATTGCTTTTAATGGCTGAGCACCTTTATGATAAAGTAATTCTAACACAGCAAAATCAGTTAAATTAAGCCCTCTGCTTTGAATATCTGCTTCTACTTGTTCCATTAGACTACGATAAGCCTTCGATAAAACAACAAATAATTTAAGCGAATTATTTTCTTGTTTCTCTTTTAATAAACGATCGTAGTTCATCACATTTCCCCCTCATATATTATGTTTAGGCATTATTTTTCTCTCGAAAAACATAAAACCATGCCAATTCGAACCATTACCATACTCAATCTCTCATTTTACCCTTCATTTGATACTTGATCTTGAGCTGGAGACTTACTTTCAATTAATTTGGAATAAAGTAGAAAAACAAATAGAAAAGAACTTATGGAAACAGCTGGATATATTCCACTGATAGCTATACAAATAACAGATAAATACCCCAGACTCTCTTCTAGCTGTGAAACGTATTTTTGGTTTTTTATCATCTGATTTGTTTTAATTATTTTTACATGCATTAAATAAATATACGAAGTCAAAAACAGCAGTGCATGTAAAGGTATCCACCAAGTGGGATATAAAATATAAAAAATAATTATTGGAATAAATAAGAACAGGATTCCAATATGTGCCAATTTGAGGAAACCTTTTTTATAGTCTTCAAGTGACCATGGTAGTATCTGTATCATATCATTACTAAACCGATCTAGGTAAAAGCTAGAAGCTATTGAAGTATACACATAAATGGTAACAGCTACGCCTACATAAAACAGCCATTTAGGTACAAATATAAAAACAGTCAGCATGATAAAAAGCGAAGCAAGAGAACGAAAGATTAACTCATGTTGTTTCGTAACATACAATTTCCATAAACGATTATACATTTGTACCGTTGATTGAAACGACTGCTTTTGTTTATAGCTATTTTGAAATATCGTATAGCTTTTAGGCCGCCTAAACTTAGTTTTTGAAGCGAATCCTGCCAGCTGCATTCGCCAAAGCGTAAAATCACTAATTTCCGTTACTTTTGACCAATTTATTCGCCAAAACAAACCTGGTATTAGAATGATATTTATGAAAACAATTGCTCCAATGATTGCAATTCCTACCCTTTCACTATTTACCAAAAAACCAATTCCACTGATTATAAGCATCGATAAAAACAGCCCTATTTTAACAGACAACCGCTGTTGAAATAACTTCCACTGAGGAATCGACATGAAAATATCAAAACTGAGAGTCAAACCAACAAACATAAAAATAATTTTTGTATCAATAGGTGTTAAAAGTGCAGTAATTCCACCAATAAAGACGTAACTGAACAGCTTATTTATCCACCTTTCCACCAATGTCAAAAACCAAATATTTCCCCTTTTGTACGGTAGTAATGACAATTGATATTCAGCAGTGGAAAACAAGACACCTGGCTCACGAAAAGCATTGAACATATAACGAATCGGTAGAACAGCAATTAATAACCAAACCCCTTTTTGCGCATGTTCTTCTACAATTAAAAAGTAATCATTAAATTCTGCCATGATATCACCAAAGATAAACATGGCGGCAAACAAGTAAGCAAATAGTAATCCTGCATAAATAGCGGTTGTTTTATCCAGTAGCAGTTCTAAAGCCATTTTATTCAATTTTCGTTTCTTTTTAAACCGGTTTCTGCGAATGAATAAGAAACTCTTCAAAAGCGATGGACGCCGAATCATTTCTTAATTCTCCTATCTATCGTTGCAAATTGATTAATCGGTCCTTGACTATGGATTTTCCCTTCTTTTAGCATAATAAAGGCATCAGCTATTCCCTTCATTCGATCCAGCTGATGGCTAGTCACAAGAACGGTTGTTCCGCTTGCTATTTTCTCTTTTATCAACTGTTCGAAATAATCTACGGCATAAATATCTAACCCCATAAATGGTTCATCGATCAATAATAACGGTGTATCCGGCAAGAGCGCACAAATCGTTTGCACCTTTTGCCTCATTCCTTTGGACAACGATTCAGGATATTCGTCAAGCTTATCTACAAGCTCAAAGCCTTTTACCATTCGATCAATTCGTTCGTTCAATTCATTTTTTGCTATTTCATAGCTCATTCCATAGAGCTGAAAATGCTGCATAACTGTTAATTCTGTTAATAACATCGGTTCTTCAGGCAGGTACGAGAGTAATAGCTTAAACGTTATAAAATCGTCATCTTGATGGAAAGACTCGTTAATGATTATTTTCCCTTGAGCCTTTTTTATCATTCCCATTATTGTCTTTAGTAACGTTGATTTTCCAGCACCGTTATGCCCCACAAGTGCCGTAATGGTTCCTTGGGGCAATGAAAACGAGGCATGATCAATAAGTTTTTTTTGATCAATTTCTGTCGTTACTTCAATCACTTCTAACGCTTTCAATCTAATTCCCCTCTCTACAAAAAATACTAGATATGTATATATAATAGTACGTAAAATTACATAAAAAAGATTCATCTAACAACACTATCCCGACTAAAAATAGCGTCGTTTTGTCTTTAAAAATGCTTTTGATAAAAAGACGAAGGTCAGCTAAGATCAAACAACCTGAGAAAATCATATGTATCGCTGTCGACATTTTGTTATCCTTGAAAAAACCGAAATATGTCTCTGTCGCATCTTTTTTGTTGTGTCGACCCAAACGAATCGAGCATTTAGATGCCGTTGTCGTTATCCCAGCACTTTAGACTCCTTTGTATTCTCTAGCAGGGGTCTTACGGTACCTTAAATGCGAAATAAAACAAAATTTTAATGATAAGATTTTCTCTGCCATAAACTGATTGTTAAGCTTGGCTGGGCTGGCTTTCTTGTTGTTATTTTCTGCTCAAATAGTAATCTTAACACTGCATAGCTGATATTTCTTTCACTGAAAGCGATTATTGTTTCCTATTTTGAAACATATCATACTTCCTGTCTTTTTAGGGGGTAATACCTTATATTTATTACCTTAAAATTTTATTTAAAAAAACTTAACCGTTAGATCATTGATTTTTAGCGGTTTTATATTAAAGCAACATAAAATTTATAAAGTTGTTATAGAATTTTTAACTAAAATAGTATTTAATAAGAGAGAAATGCTTTTTAAATAATATCTTTTCTAGGAGGGTCTACATGAAAAAGTGGTACAGCCTATTTATTATACTTTTTTTAGCTTTCTTACTGGCTTCCTGTGGAAGTTCTAATGATTCCAAGGGAGAAGACAAAGCAAGTGATGTCGATGAGCAAGCAGGAAAACCGGATCAATTAGTTATGGGGTTTGTTCCTTCACAAGATTCTGACACAATCGCTGATACAGTAGAACCATTAGCAAAACGCTTAAGTAAAGAGTTAGATATAGAGGTAAAAGGAGAAGTAATGACCAATTACAATGCCCTAGTTGAAGCAATGGGTGCTAATCAGGTGCATATCGGTTTTATCCCGGCATTTGGTTATGTCCTTGCCAACGTACAGTATGACGTAGAAGTAATTCTTAAATCCATCAGACATGGTTCTGGTACATACAAAGCACAATACGTTGTTCGTTCTGACTCTGATATTGAATCCTTAAAAGATTTAGAAGGGAAGGTATGGGCATACGCGGATAAAGGATCTACATCCGGTTACTTATTCCCAGCCTATCAAATGATGGAAGAATTCGGCTATGATTCTGGCACAGAATTAGAGAGTGACTTTTTCGCAAGTACTACTGCCACCGGTGCGCATGATAATGCAGCCATTTCTGTTTATGAAGGGGACGCTGATGTAGCTACAACTTTTGTTGATGCCCGTACAGAGCTGGAAGAAGAGTATCCTGATGTCATGAAAAAATTAAAAGTTATTGGCTACACAGACGAAATTCCTAACGATACCATATCTGTAACCAAAGATCTGGATGATGAATTAGTGAAAAAAATTAAAGAAACATTCCTTTCTTTTAATGACGATGAAGAAATGATTAAAATTATGAACAACGTGTATAATTGGGATGGCATCGATGAAGCAACGGACGAAGAATATCAAATCGTTAAAGATACGTACCAAAAATTCAAAGACGATATAGAGTTGTAAACAACAAACTTATTTAAAGCAAAACATGATATATTTTAAAATCATTGTAAAAAGGGAGAGCTCAATCTGTCCCTTTTTTCCCAATTTTTAAACAATTTATTTCTATAATGGGGGGCTATACATATATGATTCAATTTAAAGATGTTGGGCTCGTCTATCCAAATGGGACAGAAGGGTTAAAAAATATTAATTTAACTATCAATGACGGTGAATTTGTCGTTATTGTCGGACTATCAGGTGCTGGAAAATCCACCTTAATTCGCAGTATTAATCGTCTTGTCACTCCGACAAGCGGGACATTATCCGTTGACAATGAAAATATTCTTCATTACCGAGGTAGAGAACTGCGAAAGTTGCGGACAAAAGTTGGTATGATTTTCCAAAACTATAACCTTGTTAACAGAACCAATGTGCTAAAAAATGTGTTGGCAGGCCGTTTAGGTCATACAGGTACATTACGGTCTATTTTAAATTTGTATAAAAAAGCAGATATCGCGTTGGCATATGAAAGCCTGAAGCGTGTAAATATAGGAGAAAAAATATACAATCGAGCTGATGAGCTAAGTGGCGGACAGCAGCAACGTGTCAGTATTGCTCGTGTACTTACCCAACAGCCAAAATATATTTTAGCGGATGAACCCGTTGCTTCACTGGATCCACCGACATCTCACCAAGTAATGACCTATTTAAAAAAAATAAATAAAGAAGACAACATCACAACGATTGTCAATCTCCATTTTATTGATATGGCGATGGAATATGCAGATCGGATCATTGGCATGCGAGCAGGTGAAATAGTATTTGACGGACCGGTGTCTAAAGTAACAGAAAAAACGTTCGAAGAGATCTACGGTCGAGCAATACGTGAAGATGACTTGCGTGGGGGGGCGAAAGAATCGTGATAAAACAAACACATCATTCGCCGGCGGGAAAAGCACCATCTATATATCCAGTCAAAACAAAATTGCAAATTACCATTGTATTCTTTTTCGTACTCGGCTTTTATTTATTTAGTATGTTCTGGACACAACAAGAGATGGTTGGTGGCTTTGGTAATGCAGTAAGTAATATGTATGTCGTTATTGAAAAGTTTTTTCCACCTAATTTTGAAGTAATACCTAAAGTCTGGAAAGAGATGGCTCAAACTGTTCAAATGGCAATTATTGCAACTACATTAGCCGCGATTTTAACAGTGCCATTAGCTATTTTATCAGCACAAAATATTACAACCTTTAAGCCATTGTATGTCATTACTCGCACCTTTTTAAATATTTTACGTACCATTCCTGATTTAGTATTAGCAGTTGTATTTGTAGGTTTATTTGGTGTTGGGATTCTGCCAGGCATTTTAGCGTTGTTTATTTTTTCATTAGGCATTTTAGCAAAACTGATTAGTGAAACAATTGAAGCAGTTGATATGGATCCACTTGAAGCTATGCGCGCTTCAGGAGGAAATATTTTTCAGGTCATTTTTTATGGGCTTATCCCGCAAGTATTACCACAGTTTACATCATTTGTACTGTATGTATTTGAAATTAACGTGCGAGCTTCTGTTGTATTAGGACTCGTTGGTGCTGGTGGAATTGGTTTAATACTTGATCAACAGCTTGGTTTTTATAATTATCCAAATGCGATGGCAATCATTATTTTAATTTTTATTGTCGTCATTGTGATTGAATATATAAGTACTAAATTAAGGGAGGCATTGATTTAATGAGCTCTTATTCATTACCTCCAAAGCAACCAAAGTCTGTGTTTAAGAAAATAAAGTATATCCTCATCGCTTTAGCTTTAATTTCCATTTATATTTGGACGTTCTTAGGGATTGAAATTGACTGGGGGAGATCATTTGAACGGATGCTAAGTAATTTTGACCGTGTTATACCTAGACTATTTAGTCCGGATTGGTCAGCTACAGAAGAAGTTGCTTTAAAGATTTGGGAGACGGTGCTTATTGCCTTTGCTGGATCACTAATGGCAGCAATATTAGCTATTCCATTAGGCTTTCTAGCTGCAAAAAATATGACAGGCAGTAAAATCCTTGCTACCATTGGTAAATGGATTTTATCAGCAGTACGTGCATTCCCAGATATTATTCTTGCTATTTTATTTGTTGTGGCTGTTGGTCCCAATGCTTTTGCAGGTGTTCTGGCGATTGCAATTGGTTCAACTGGAATGCTGGGAAAGCTTTATTCGGAAGCCATTGAATCGATTGATATGAAAGTTATTGAAGCAATCGAAGCAAATGGCGCAAACAAAATTCAAATTCTTTTTTATGGCGTTATCCCACAAATTATCCCTGAGTTTTTATCCTATGCGATCTACCGCTTTGAAGTAGATATTAGGGCTTCATCCATTTTAGGTATTGTTGGTGCTGGCGGGATCGGTACAATGATTATTTTCGCTTCCAGTAACCGTAACTGGAACGAAATGGGATTAATTTTATTAGCTATTATCATCGTTGTCACCATTATTGACTTTATCTCTGCACGGATTCGGCGAAAAATCATCTAAAAAAAGGGGCATCCGTGGTTTCATTCCACGGATGACTAACTTTTTGCTTTTTAACCAAGTAAAGTCGAGATTGCATTGTATGGAAAACATTCAAAAAACTGATAAAATGTTGACATCTGACTTCATGATCTTTTTATCCTCTTTCTGAACATGTACTGACTCTATAAACATAAAAATTTTTATGCGAAATCCACTTCTCTCGCTAAAATTCATAACGATAAGAAAGGATGCTTATGTTGAAAAATGATAATACAAAGCTGCTAATTTTATACACAAGTGATGTTCATGGTCATATAATGCCAATAAATTATGGAACAAAACAAGAAGCTGTTGGCGGCTTGGCAAGATTTAGTACTGTAGTAAAAGAGATTCGCAGTAAATCTGATCATGTCCTTGTTCTTGACAATGGAGATCTGATTCAAGGCACACCATTGATGACCCATTATATAAAGCAACACAGTAACAAACCTAATCCTATGATAAAAGCAATGAATAGGATCAACATTGATGCCGGAGTGATCGGGAATCACGAATTTAATTTTGGTCAACAAATTTTACAGGCGGCCATTGATCAGTCAAACTATCCATGGATTTCAGCTAATATTATTGATAAAAATACAAACAAGCCCAAATACGGACCACCTTATATTATTAAAATAATCAATAAAAGTATAAAAGTCGCTATTATTGGTGTGACTACCCATTACATACCCAATTGGGAGTCAAAAGAACATATTACTGGTCTTCATTTTACTGATGCCCTTACTACTGTAAAGGAATTAGTTCCTTTTGTTCGTAAAATGGAGCAACCTGATTTAGTAATCGTTGCTTATCACGGTGGGTTCGAGCGAGATATTGAAACTCACGAAGTAACAGAACCATTAACAGGTGAAAATCAAGGATACGAAATATGTCAGATTGATGGCATTGATATACTCCTCACTGGTCACCAACATCGGCAATTAACCGGTTATATTAATAATGTATTAGTTATCCAACCTGGAAATAATGGGATCGCCTATGGAGAGATTGAAGTAGTATTTGAAAACAGCAGAACGGGTTGGAAAGTAAAGGACAAGCAGGCTTCTGTTCAACTTTTATCGGATATACCACCTGACAAGGAAATATTATTAGAAACGGAAGAGATTGAACAGTCTACCCAAAAATGGCTTGATCAACCGGTTGGTTATATTAAAGGTGATATGACGATTGATGATCCTTTTTTTGCTAGAATAAAAAAACATCCATTTATTGAATTTATCCAAAAGGTACAGATGGAGGCAAGTGATGTGGATATATCAGTTACGTCATTATTAAATAACAACTCCAAAGGCTTTAAGTCTACAGTTACTATGCGAGACGTTGTCGCTAACTATATGTATCCGAATACGCTCGTCGTTTTAGAATTGCAAGGAAAAGACATGAAAGCAGCTCTAGAAAAAAGTGCAGCTTACTTTATGCTGGATGAAGAAGGAAATATTATAGTTAATCCTAGTTATGAGCAACCAAAACCCCAGCATTATAATTATGATATGTGGGAAGGAATTACCTACACCATAAACGTTGCAAAGCCAATTGGCGAACGAATCGAGAAATTGTGTTATCATGATCAACCAATTATAGAACATGACCGCTATCATGTGGTATTAAATAACTATAGAGCAAGTGGTGGAGGAGATTACACCATGTTTCAAAATAAACCGATTGTTAAAGAAATTCAAAAAGATGCGGTTGAGTTGATACGAGCATATTTTGAAAAATATACAACCGTAGAAGCTACTGTAACGGAAAACTTTTCCGTCGTGGCTAAGTAAGCGACTGAACAAAAGCTTAAAGAGCTAAGTTTACTAAAAGCCGAGCGTTAAAGCTAGAAATGCTTGGTCAGTGACGTACAAACTGGAAGCTTCCCCAGAAATAATGTGAAACTTCATTCAAAAGATACTTTTCTACTTGAATGAGCAGATCACAATCTCCGTTCGTAGGTGTCTTTGAAAAACAGGAATGTCTTGCTGCCAAAATGCCAACGAATTTGAAAAACTTGGCTTATCACCAAGTCTGCGAAAGCTATCTTTTTTCTTATACGATAAAGTGAAACTTCATTCCGTGGAATGCTTTTTACACGGAATGTTAGTTAAATCAATCGGGCATTTAGGGGCCGTTTTTCTCATCATGTTTGCAACATGATTAGCATATTTTTTGAAATGAGAAAAATACGGCTCCTTTTTAAATGCAAACTGTTCACTCGACAAAACTATGCCATCCCGAACTTCTTGGTTTTTTATACCCTTCTACACTAAATTAATCATCATATGCTTCCGTTTCAATATCTTGCTCTAAGATATCTCCTGTTTCTGCATTAATTTCAAAGTCTGCTTCTTTCTTGCCATTCCTTAACTCTACTTCATAAATTAACTGATTATCGTCTTTATCTAATTCAACACTTATAACATCACCGTCAAATTGCTTATTAGCAATTTTCTTAGCTTCTTCTACAGAAATAGAGTTCTTTTTATCCATATTTTCCAAAGCAGCGTCATCATCGTGATCCTCTTTGGTTCTATCCTGTTTTATTTCTTTTTTACTTTCATGCAAAACTTCGCCTGTATCTCCATCTAATTCTAAATCATATTCGGTATTGCTATTTTGCACTTCGACTTCATATACCGCTTTGTTTTGATCTTTATCTAACTCAAACTCTGTAATGGTTCCGTCATATTGTTCCTGAACCATACTTCTTATTTTCTCACTATCAAGTTTTGGATTTACTTCATCAGCATTTGTATAGTAAACACCTGACCCTAATATAACCGCTCCTGCTACAGCTCCAATAATAATACCTAGCTTTTTTTTCATTTTTCTTCACTCCTTGTTTGTTGTTATTTATATCATAACCATAGGGAATAAGAACACTGTGTGAATAAGATTAGAATTCAATGAGAAATAGAAGGATTTTCGGTAAGTATATTTAGAAATGTTGCTATACAGCTAGCATTAGTGTCGCTAACTTACTAATTGATGCGAAATTAATTCCACCTGTAAAAACGGAGATAATTTCCTAAAAAAGGACAAATGAAAAACTTCTGGTCATTTTTCACCAGAAGCTAATCATCATCTTCTCTTTCAATTTTTGTAAATAAAATTTCGCCAGTAAAAGCATCAATCGTTATCTCTGCTTCATCTTCCCCATTAACAACTTTTACTTCATACACAAAACTACCTTCTTCCTCCTCTAGTTCAAAATCTTCAATCGTTCCTGCAAATTTTTCAAGGGCAACTTCCTTGGCTTGCTCCTCATGAACAACTACTTTACGTTCTTCGGAATTGCTTTTGTCTTTATCTTTAATCATATTATCTTTTTCAGTAGAATCTTGTACATCTTTCGGTTGATTATCTTGTTTTTCTTGTTTATCCTTCTTTTTATCTGGAGTACTCCGTTCTCTTAAATTCATAACTTCTCCCGTTTTCTCATTTATTTTTATTTCGAAAATCTTTCCCTCATGATCGATAAGGGCATAATAATAGCCGCTTTTTTCATCCTTTTCCACATCACCTTTAATTTTACCAGGATACTGGTTTGAAATAATATTCTTAGCTTCTACTTTTGTTATTTCTGCGCTTGAAGATGTGGAACCAAAATAAAATACACTAAAACCAATTAAAGCTAAACCAATAATACATGCAAGGATAACTCCTGTTTTTTTATTCAATGTTCATCACCCCTTGCTTTTTTCTTATCATGTATGTGCAAAAGAAGAAATTCGAAGTGTTCGATTTTACGGTGTTCTGTTTCAACTTATCCTCTTATAGCATACAATAGCTAGCTGAGAAGTAAATGTTAATGACATTAAAATTTGCTAAGAATTTCGATAGGAAGTGTAACGATAAACGTTGACCCCTCGCCCATCTTACTTTTCACCCTAATCTCACCTTGATGTTCTTTTACAATCGTCCTAGCTATTGCTAAGCCCAGTCCGGTTCCACCAGTATCCCGACTTCTCGCTTTATCCACCCGGTAAAAGCGTTCAAAAATACGATTCTGTTCTTGTTCTGGAATACCCGATCCGTAATCTCTTACGTTGATGATAGCCTGCTTATTTTTTTCTGATAAACGAATCTCTACGCGATCGTTGCTATACTTTAAGGCATTATCAATCAATATATAGATAACTTGTTCCAACTGATCTTTATTTCCAGTAAGAATAATGGAACTTTCCGGCTTATGAAATCGTACCTCTCTTCCGTACGCACCTTGAAAAGTCTTTACCGTTTCCTCTATTAAAGTAACAAGATCAACCTGTTCCATACTAGCAGCATGTTTATTTTTTGCTAATACGAGCATTTGCTCTACTAATTTACTCATGCGATCTGCTTCCGAGTCAATTGCTTCCATTGCTTCCTTAACAAGTTTTGGGTTGTCTATTCCTCTACGCTTTAGAAGCTGTGCATAGCTTTTTACAATTGAGATTGGTGTTTTTAATTCATGGGAAGCATCGGAAACAAAAATCTCCTGTTTTTCAAAGTTATCTTTTAAATAATCAATCATTTCATTAAATGTCATTTCCATTTCATATAATTCATCACGGGAACGGTTTTCTACATTAATTTTTTTCCAATTGCCCTTTTTCATATTTTCTTGCATCGTTTGAATTAACATTTTAATTGGATTTAATAAAAATCGACTCAATATATTTCCGCCAAATATAATTGGAACTAATATAATTCCAGACGAGACAAGTAACACATAAAATAAAGTTGTCATCGTACTATCCAAGGTTGTTAACTGATTCGATACCTGAAGCGTAACTACTTCACCTGCATGTCTACCGGTCCCCCAAATAACTGGTTTATTTATAACTGCAACATTGGGCGCATTCTTTTGTTTGATAATTTGCTGTGTTTCTTTCGTGGAAAAATCTAATGGTACATCATACTTAACTGCCTGCCCACCAGAAATAAATACCGTGCCAGCTTGATTAACTACACGAATCATCCCTTGCTGTGGAGAGAAGGAGCGAAATAACTCTTTCGAAGCGACATCAGGCTGTTTTTTAATCGTCTCAACTAATCTTTCCGTTTGATGTACTAGATCCTCTAAGTAACCATCTGTAGAAATTTTATAAAACAACATGTAGATTGCTGTATTAATAATTAATATTACAATTAGCATAAACAAGCTGGAGTATAATTGGATTTTTGTCTTTAGCTTCATGTTTCCATATCCTTATTTTTTATTGTATAGCCTACTCCTCGAACCGTTTGAATATATGTCTGATCATATCCTTTATCTATTTTCTGTCGCAAATAACGGATGTAAACATCAACAACATTTGTATCTCCATAATAATCAAATCCCCAGACGTCTTCGATAAGCTGTTCTCTAGTTAACACGATATTTTTATTTTTTAATAGACAAACGAGTAAATCAAACTCTCGAGGTGTTAATTCAATCTGTTTTTCGTTGCGTTTTACTTCTCTGCTGCTAACATTCACATACAAATCACCGACTGTAAAAACATCCCCATTTTCTCGTTTACTAATCGGATTACGTAAGTGTACACGGATCCTGGCTAGTAACTCTTCAATTTGAAACGGCTTTGTTATATAATCATTTGCCCCTAAATCAAGACCACTAACTTTATCGTGTACTTGATCACGTGCTGTTAACAATAGAATTGGAGTTGTTTCATCGAATCTTCTAACCCTCCGCAGAACCTCCAATCCGCTTAGTTTTGGTAACATAATATCAAGTAGCACGAGATCCCATTTTTTCTGTTCCATCTCCGCTAACGCGATTTTACCGTCTTCAGCTATTTCTGTCTCGTAATTTTCATATTCCAACTCTAACTGAAGTACTCTGCTTAATTTTTTTTCATCTTCCACAATCAATATTTTGGGTTTCTCCATGTTTACACCTGCTTTTTATATAGTGCTAACTCATTCATTTTCTGTATATTATTACCTAAGTTAGTATGTTTTATCTTTTTTTCACATGTTTCATTCTCTGTACTTATGGACTTGTGAAATAGTAGGCTACCTAAATGTCATAGGATATAGCGTGTTTACTTAAAAATATAATTGCAATAATATATAAATAGCTATTTATACAATTAGATTAGTTATCAAAGCAATAGCTAACGAACTCCCTATGGCTTCTAAAAACAAATTTACCTTACCGTCGATTATTGAAAAATAATAATGACGCAAATCATTACATTAAATAATAGTTCTTGTATTTGTAAAAAAGTATCTCTTTAAATTTAATAAAATGTTTTATAGGTAATAGGTTTCAACCGTATTTCGACTTAACTTAAACATAACAAATAATTGGAAAAAAGTCTGCTATCGTTGGGTCTTAGCGTATATACATGTATTCCGCAGTTCATCCCCTTCTACTGATCTAGCGTGATTATAAAAAATGCCTTCTAATACAAACCCTAGCCTTTCTGGTATTGCCCTGCTACGATTATTTTGTTCATCACAACGTATTTCCACTCGATTTGCTTCTAGCTCTTGAAATGCAAAATTCGTCAATCCAGTTACCGCTTCGGACATAAAACCTTGCCCTTCGTATCTCGTATCAATCCAGTAACCTATTTCAAACTTTGGTACTTGCCAATTAATCCGATGCAGTCCAGTACAGCCGAGAAATGCTTTTGATTGCTTATGAAATATATGGAAGCGTAAATCTTCTCTTTGCAAAAATTGGATCTGTGCTTCACGAACATTTGCTTCTGTCTCTTCAAGCGTTTGCTCCTGCTTTGCAAACGGTAACCATTTTTTTAACTCTGGTCGACTTGCCTGAATTGCTTCATGAACAGCTTTTCCATCTCCGGGAAGTGGTAGACGAATCAGTAATCTTTCGGTATGAATTTCATGGGGGAACTCCTTTAAAACTGGATTTACCATCGCTCTCTTCCTTTCACGAATAATTTTTATCTATTATACTTAGTAATAAGAAAGATGAAAAGAGGTGCCATGCTGTTAGTTAACGGAACTTGCTTGTTTTACTGGTTAAATTAAACTATTTGTTCTATAAGATGTAATCTGGAAAGTAAAAAAGAAAAGAAGCCTTTGACTAAACCAACGAGGTTATTATGCCTGCCACTCCGTATAAAGTTTTCTCTGAAGAAACACTGGCAACGTTTAAATAAAAAGGCTGATCATACCTATACAATTCTTGAAACTGGGAGTAACCAACACCTTAAATTGCAAGGTAAAAACGTTAAAGGGGGAATGATCGTGTTAGCACTTGATCATATTGTAATCGCCACACACAATCCAAAAGAAGCAGCGAGACAATTTAGCCAAAATCATCATGTAAAAATAGTTGCTGGTGGAGAGCATGGAAGCTGGGGAACGTATAATTATTTAGCATACTTTGCTAATGATTGTTATATTGAATGGCTTGGAGTCGTAAATAAAGAAGTTGCAGCACAGGCTAAAAATCCGCTTATTATCCAACTTGTTCATTCATTAGAAACATCACAGGAAGGACCAATACAATTTGCATTAAGAACAAATGAACTTGCCTACTTTGCCGATTATTATTTACAAGCCTCCATACAGGTAACGGAGCCAATCCCAGGAAATCGAAAAAAACCAAACGGGTCATCCCTATCATGGAACATGCTGTTTCCCCATGCAGATGATTCTGTTCCGTTTCTAATTGAATGGAAAGAGGGAATAAACTTGCCAGATAATCCTCATTCGATTAACCCACAAACAATTACCGAAATTACCTCCCACTTACCAGTTAGTACGATTTCGGTGCTTTATCAAGTTCCAGCTAAGAAAAACATCCGGTTACAAAATACTCAATTACAACTAGAAAGTGAAAAAGGTCTATCCTTTACAATAAATTAAAGATGTTATTTAGAAGCTTGTTGTTTTACATTGGGTGCTTATTTTAAGCACCAACCTGCCTACACATAAAAAAGGGTTTGCCGATAACCATCAGCAAACCCTAATATTTATGCTAAATGTTGGTGCAGAAAATCCTTTACCGATTCAGGAGTTTTTGTGTAAGCACTATGTTGATGTGCTTTTTTCTCCCCAGCTTGGAAAATCAAGATGCTTGGAATTCCCATAACCTCATATTTTTCAGCAATACCTTTCACGTCATCCGTATTTATTTCATACCATTTATAATTGTTATATTTATTAATAATATCGCCAATAAACATATCCAGTCGTTTACAATCCGGACACCAGTCGGCAAAAAATTTAATGATTACAGGCTTCTCGCTTTGAATAACTTGATTGAAAGCTTGTTCTGTACTTAATCGTTCCATACTAACTCCCCCTCTCCTGCCCTTTATTGTAACCATTTTTATATCGTTTGTCTTACCATTTGCTTTTTGCCGTTAGATTGAACTATACATACTCTACTCTTCCTAAAATATAAGCTGCTGCTAATCCAACAGTAAATGAACCAATACTAAGCAGCCCGATATTCACAGATGTTGGCCAGCCGGGAAATACAACAAAAATAGATCCAATAACCATACCGACTATAATGGCTAATGTGGCGGTGGTGAAATGGGTTAAAAAATAATTAACCACCTTACTCATAAAAATTATCCCAATCACAATACCAACGCCGGTAACTGCAATAATATCGAGTTGAAAATTACTTATTGCACTAATAACCGTTGGGTAAACACCGATAACAAGTAATAAAAACGACCCGCTGATCCCAGGTAAAATCATTGCAGCACTAGCAATCATACCGGAAAAAAACAGCAAAATATACGTAGAAGTATCTATTTGTGTAATGACCGCAGCCTTTCCTTCATTTAGAAAAACCATTGATCCTACAATAATAGCACCAATGAGCAATAATAAAACATGGTTTAACTTAAATGTTTTCTTAGCATCTGCTTTATAAAACAAGTATGGCAAGATACCGATTATTAGGCCTAAAAAGAAAAATTGAGTTGGTGCTGGATAATGATCAAATAACCACTCAATAACACGGCTCAGCACTAATATCGCAGTTACAACACCGATACCAAGCGGTATTAAAAAGCCTAATTGTTTCTTCCAATCCTTACTTAGCAAACCATTGATGGCCGCTATTAATCTATCATATATTCCTAATAATACTGCAATTGTCCCTCCACTTACTCCTGGGATAACGTCACTTGCTCCCATTAAAATTCCCCGATAAATATTTTTCCATTCCATGTTGATCAATCACCCTTCAGATCAAAGTCATATTTATATTATCCATCGTCGATTAGTCATTCACAAATTCATGTCAATTGCTATAAATGATGTGCTAAAAGTCTAGTAACATAACGTAGCTAACTTCTTCATAGACTAGCTTCTTACAGTTCAAAGTAATTGCACTATTCCAAGTCACATCGAACTCGCTCCATCCTTTTAGGAACATGAACCAGAATACATAAAATTATCATATCAAATAATCCTTGCTTTTTATAGCAGTAAATTGTAAAATAAGTCCACAGGCTACTTTGTATAACAAGGTAGCTGTTTTTAAAAACGCTATATTGTTATGCAAGGTAGGTGAACAAATGTCGTTACGAAGTCAATTGCTAAAGGGGATTTTGGAAGGATGTATTTTAGCGATTATGAATAAAAGACCTATATACGGCTATGAGCTTTCCGTTGTCTTAAAAGAATTTGGACTAACCAATATTAGTGAGGGTTCCATCTATCCAATTTTACTACGATTGCAAAAAGAAAAACTGATCAGCGGAGAAATGAAAAAATCAGAAGCTGGACCAAAACGAAAATATTATCAATTGACTGCTAAAGGAAAAAAAGCATTAGCTGAGTTTAATCAGCAATGGGAATTGATAAAGCATCCAGTCGATCGAATTTTAAAATCGGGAGGGAATAGATAATGAATGCAAACGAATTAATCTCCATAAATAACGAAAAGCGCAACCAACTAAACGAAGAGAATTTAGCTTTCTATGAAGATATGCTTGTTTATATTCGAACAGCTAGTAATAAATCTGAACAACAAACGGAAGAAATTTTATTGGAATTGTTGGAGCATTTAATTGAAGCCCAATCCGAGGGGAAAACAGCAGAGAATATATTTGGTCGTGATCCGAGGGTTTATTGCGAAGAACTAATTAATGAGCTCCCTAAAGAAAAACGCAAATATAATCTTTTATTTGCAACGAGAATCATTATCCAAGTTGCAGCTATTTTCTCGATCGTCGATGGAGTAATTAGCTCTGCTCTTTATTATTTCTTTCATAAAGGCGAGAATACGGCTACCTTGTACCTTGGCTCCTCCTTGATTTCTTTTATATGTTTTTTACTTCTACTCTATATCTTTATTAAATTAGTATTTTGGTGGTTAAAACGTTCCACCTTCGCAGGAAAACGAACTAAAAAATGGGTAGAATTTCTCCAAGCTTGGATCGGTTCCACCATCTTTATTTTACTATTCTTAGCAATTGTGTATTTAATTCCTGAATTTGGACCAGCAATTCAAATACCAACACTTGTACTGATCGGGATAGGTCTTACTTTATATATTGTTTCTTATCTGTTAAGAACAAAGGCGCAAGCGCCCGTTTAGCAACGTAGTGAATGGAACGAATCAACCGAGATAAAGGAATCACGGTGAGTTGACGAACCGATGATGACTTATCGTAGGGCGATTTCGTGAAGTCGCATCGTTGCTGGGCGATGGAGCCGGACGTGACTAGTCGGTTATTTCGCTATCGAAAAAAGAAAGGCAAATTTAATTCGCTTGCCTTTCCTTTTTTAGTAAATTATGGCTCCATAATTTTTAATTCAGGCATCCACTGAGATACATGTTCCTTTATTTCATAGTAGTATTCCTTTGTACCTTTTAAATCTTCATTCGTCACTTTAGCTAACGGCAACACTTGAAAATCAGCTTCCTGTTTGAATTTTACAAAGGTAGGTAAAAATGCAGGGTGATTAACTTCAATGGTCGTTTTTCCGTCTTTTTCTGACTTGGTAATCTGAAATTTTACGATCCCGCCAAAACGACGATATATTTCATCTTGTCCGGATAAAAAATTTCCTAAAGAATAAGCTACAAACATTTTATTTCCATTTTTTCCTTTTACCCAATTAAATGGCTGAAGAACATGCGGATGATGACCAATAACAGCATGAACCCCTTGATCCGCAGCAAATTGTACTAAATCTTTCTGTTCTTGATTTGGTAACATCTTATATTCTGTGCCAACATGCAACTGGAGAATAACAGCATCAGCTTGTTTTTTTGCCTGTGCAACATCTTTTGCTATTTTCTCCTTGTCGATTAAGTTCACTAAATAGTCCTTTCCCTTTGGAACAGGTATACCATTTGTACCGTACGTATAAGCTAGAAAAGCGACATCAATTCCTGCTTCTGTTTTATAAACGCGTATCCTCTGTTGATCTTTCTTACTTTTATAAGCACCAGTATACATCATATCAATTTTTTCCCAATGCTTAATTGCTTGTTGGATAGCTTTTTCTCCACGATCAAGCGTATGATTGTTCGCTAGTGTTACAATATCGACACCAGCATCTTTTAATGCATCACCAACTTCAAAGGGGCTATTAAAAGAAGGATATGAGGATAATCCAAGAGCTTGTCCACCAATCACTGTTTTCTGATTAGCTGTAGTTATGGTTGCATCTTTAAGAAATGGTTTTACGTCTTTGAGCATCGGCGTAAAATCATAACCGTTTTTCGTTTTTGCATCCTCATATACCTCACTATGAATGAGCATATCACCAACTGCAGCTATTGAAATTTGTTGTTTTAGCTGGTCTTTTTTCTCTATCATTAGCTTTTTTTCCTGATGATTATTTACTTCCAATTGTCGGTCATTGCTACAACCAATAATGATCAAAAAACAAGAAATGACAATAATTGCTTTTACAATTCGTTTAACCATTTTGTCTGCTCCTTATCGTAGCTGTACTTTTTTATCATATCGGAAGTACTAATGCACATGTTTAGAACGAAAAAAATTACCTGTTCAAGTATAAAGTAACACTTCATTCACGGATTGCTGTTATCCTTGAATGAATAAAGATGACACAACGTCCTTGAAAAATGCGATATATCGCTGCCGAAGTTTTTTTGTTGATTACACGCTATTATGATCGAGCTCCTTATCGACCAAAACCATAATTTCCTACATATTATTCCTGTTTGTCTATTATGTGTTCTACTCCATCTTCATTGTAAGATTCTAAAATTATTTTATTGTCATTATTTTGATAGTAAAAGTAGATTTTATTATCGTTTTTCAATTTGATAATACTTACCATACAATTTTTATCGCCTTTTAAATTAGAGATAAATGGTTCACTGGAGAGAATATCATTTTTGGGAACGTTTTGTTTAGTTGTTACATATTCAATCACATTATTCTCTAGACTTTTTTTCTTGTAGCTAACGTAAGTAAAGAAACTGCCTATCAGAACAAGTCATATTAATAATATATTCTTTAATTTTTTTCCCCTCATTTCTACCTCTTATCCTCCTTATTTACTATATATATTAACTTTATTAATACTAGGATAAATGGTGATTAATGTATATTATTTTTTGGGCAACATTAGGTGCCGTTATTTCCCATTAGGCTTCTTCAAATTTTTCATAACTCTTGCAGTGGGAACCCTTCGTTAGATGTGGCATAAATATTGAAACTAACTATATGCTCACAGCTTAATTTGTGAACTATCGTTCCCGATTATAACGCATTTTCTCGTTTTTCTTTAAAATACTCCGTTACAACAGTAATTTTTTAGAATTCTATGTTTATTTTTTTTCCTTAAGGGAATAAGAGAAATATAACCATATTACTTATGAAAGGATTTTTGATAATGCAACACACACCATATCAGCCTACCAAGAATAAGCAGCTGACCGCTGCTCAAGAAGTGCTCTATGCTAAAGCATTTAAGCAAGCAGATATTGCTGGTGGCTTTCGTAAACCACGTGTGAAACAAGCAAATAAAGAAAATCCTAATCAAAATTAAACAACTTCATACTGTAAGCATAGTTTTCCCCTATTATGAACTCCCGATTTGTAAAGTTTTTTACAAATCGGGAGTTTTTTTGAAACAAATTTGTCACTTATATCGTACTACCTACTAACAAAATAACCAGGAGGTTTACTGAATGTCTTTAGCAGCAATTGAGTTAGTCGATGTCAAAAAAACAATCGGCAAAAAAGAAATTATTAAAGGTCTCTCTTTTTCAATTCCAAAAGGAGAAGTATTTGGCTTTATCGGGCCAAATGGTGCTGGTAAAACAACGACGATCCGGATGATAGTTGGTCTAATGAAGTTAACGGATGGAGATATTTTAATTCAAGGAAATAGTATCAAGACGAATTTTAAACAGGCTATTCGTGAAGTTGGAGCTATCGTAGAAAATCCGGAAATGTATCCATTTATGACTGGACTGCAAAATTTAAAACATTATGCTCGTATGGTCCCGGGAGTTACGAATGAACGCATTCACGAAGTAGTTAAACTGATAGGACTTGAAAAAGCGATTAATGAAAAGGTTGGAAGATATTCGTTAGGGATGCGCCAACGATTAGGGATTGCCCAAGCATTGCTACATAGACCGTCTGTATTAATACTTGATGAACCAACTAATGGATTAGATCCCGCCGGAATTCGGGAAATACGGCAACATATTCGAAAGTTAGCCACTGATGAAAATGTAGCGATTATTATTTCTAGTCACTTGTTGTCCGAAATTGAACAGATGTGTGATCGTATTGGCGTCATTAAAAATGGAAAACTGATTAAAATTCAAAACGTTGGTGGTGAAACAACAGATAACCTAATCCACCACATTGAAATAAAACCACTAGATAAAGCAATCCAATTATTAAAAGATCAATATCAAATAGAAGCGGTTGAATTAGATGGTAACTTATCTTTCCGTTGCGAAAAAGAGCAAGTGCCTTCGATTATTAAAAGTTTAGTAGAAAATGATTGTGCTATTTATCAAGTAAATGTAGCAAACGGTACACTAGAGGATCAATTCTTTGAACTGATTGGAGAGAATACGATTGAGTAGAATGTTAAAATTAATTCAAAATGAACAAGCAAAAATATATATCCGTAAGTCATCTTGGGTGATGTATATTATTTTAGCCGCCATTCTTATAGGGTTTGTCTTTATACAGAAAAACTTTGCTGATTTAAATACGGAATATCAAAATGATGATTGGCGTCAAGTTTTGGAAGATGAGAATAAAAAACTAGAGAAAGAAATGAAAAAAGATGAATTTGCAGCAGAAATGAATCCTTCAACTATTGCTAAAAATAATTATTATTTGGAAAACGACATTCAACCAGAGCCCTATGATGCTTGGCAATTTACGAAAGATGCAGTTTTAACAGTCAGCTCTCTTGCTGGTCTCTTTACTATAGTTATTGCTGCAGGAATTGTAGCTAACGAATTTAATTGGGGGACGATCAAACTCCTGTTAATTCGACCAATTTCTAGAAGCAGCATACTATTATCTAAATATATCGCTATTTTGTTATTTGCGTTATATACCCTTATTTTTGGTCTTATTTTTAGCTGGATATTAGGAGCTATCTTTTTCGGGGTTAATGGCTTAAATCCTTCCATAGTAGCAGAAACAGCGAATGGCTTTAAAGAACTCGCAGTTGTGCCGCAAATTTTTATTAATTATGGTTATCAATTGGTGGGGCTTGTAGTAATGGCTACTTTTGCTTTTACTATTTCAGCGGTATTCCGTAACGGCTCGTTAGCAATTGGTGTCGCCATTTTCTTGATGATGGGGTCCAGCACCATTGTAAGTTTCTTCCTTGATAAAGAATGGGCAAAATATATTCTATTTGTCCATACTGACTTAAGCCAGTATGCTGAAGGAAATGAACCGATTATTGAAGGGATGACACTTGGCTTTTCAATCACTGTACTGATCGTTTACTATGTTATATTCATGCTTTTGTCATGGATTGTTTTCACAAAAAGAGATGTCGCTGGTCAATAACAGATGACTATAAGCAACATGGGAGTATTAATTTTTAAAGTAGCGTATTATAATAGATGCATAACTATACCCTAAAGTTATCGACCTTTGCAATTGAGGTGTTTTCAGTGAAGCGGTACTTAACAATATTTTTCATTGGCTTAAGCGCAGTTATTTTAGTAATTGGGTTACGTACAAATACTCAATGGAGCGGTATTGTTTCCTGGGGATTATCCTTTATATTCTTAATATGCGCTGCATATTTTACAAAATATATTTCAAACGAAGATGAAGGAAAATAAAGTGAATCTTGGAATCAGGGGAGGATTCTTTTATCCCCCTCTGATTGTTAGAATGAACAGCATCGGCATTTGACTTGCAGTTGGATCCTCCACCCTCGGGTTTGCCTCGTAGCCTGGAATAGAGGCCTTACCACAAGTTACATGCAGGATAAATGTTTTCACACCCCAAGAAAAAGTACTGTCAAAAAAAGTGATCTTTGCACAACAAAAAGCAAAGATCACTTTTTTAAATATTTTCTAATAGAGGCAAGTAAAAAACTTTCAGCGCTATTACCGATTAAAAGGAATACTTATCTTTTATATCTTCGGGTGCTATTTTAACCATCCACTGCAGGATAAATAGTAACAGTGTAACATCATCCACCATACCAAAACCAAGTAAGAAGTCGGGAATTATATCAAAAGGAAACAGAAAATAACCGGTGATAACAGCTACAAATAGAAGCTTTTTGGATTTACTAACTTCCTTTGATAAAAAGAAATCTTTTACAAAAGGAATTGACTTATGAAATGTAAACAAAAAACGGATTCTCGACCATATTTTTCTCATCTATAAACACCTTTAATCTCTAGACTTCTAAACAACTTTATTATAAAGAATAAATTGTATGAAAAAGCATAACATACCTAACTCCCGTAGCTCAATTAAAAAGCTTGTTCACTTTACCATTATCGTTACTTCTTACCCAATCACGATCTGTTTGTTAACAAGCTTGACCATTAGACCAGTTTATGTATGATTTAACAAATACTTGTAAAAATGAGGGATAGCACATTATAATAGTAGCAAATTTATCTTTGCTTTTTGATAAAGTCTGGGTATAAAATATGGCAAATTTCCTTGTAAAAGGACAAAAAACGATGTACTTTTTAAAATTATTAATTCCAAGAGAAAGGTAAGTAAGTGCCATAAAAACTCCAAGAAGGAAGTACAAAAATTTCTTGTCTAATTTGTACGGAGTTTTTGTCCCTGAACATTCCTCTACTAAGTTGTTTGGGCATGGTTTCTATTTAAACCGATTTTTCTTTACAGTAAACTACACTATCTTGAACTTTAACTTTTTTTGAGCCCAAGCGCTATATATTCACAGCATGGTACTACAGTATCTTACACTGTTAACATACCAAAAACTCCCCTTAAGGAAAACAGATTTTTATTTTTTAATCTGTCTACCTTAAGGGGAGCATATCACTTTCCTATCGCTGGGGTAAATTTCTACTTATTTTTTTTCGCTGCTTTTTCACGTTCGCTCTTATTTAAAATCTTTTTCCGTAGACGAATAGACTCCGGTGTGACTTCACAGTATTCATCTTCATTTATATATTGTAAAGCTTCTTCCAAAGACATATGACGTGACTTACGAATCGTTATCGTTTGATCTTTTGTTGCTGAACGAACATTTGTCAAATGTTTTTCTTTCGTAATATTTACAGTCAAGTCATTATCACGATTATGTTCTCCAACAATCATACCCGCATATACTTCAGTCCCAGGAGTGACAAAGATAACTCCACGATCCTCTAACTGCATAATCCCATAGCTTGATACTTTCCCATTTTCTAAAGCAACAAGTACGCCTTCCCTTCTTCCGCCAACTTGTCCTTTAACTACAGGTTCATACCCCTCAAACGTATGATTTAGAATTCCATATCCATGTGTTTGCGACATAAATTCGGTTGAATAACCTAACAAGCCCCGAGATGGTACCTTAAATTCAAGTCGAACTTGTCCATTCCCTTGGTTTATCATGTTGAGCATTTCGCCTTTTCTTGCACCAAGTGATTCCATTACAGCCCCTGTATATTCTTCAGGCACATCTACTTGGACACGCTCCACAGGCTCGCATTTAACTCCATCAATTTCTTTAATGATAACTTTTGGCTTAGATAATTGTAATTCATAACCTTCACGTCGCATGTTTTCAACTAAAATGGATAAATGTAATTCGCCACGACCAGAGACAGTCCATGCATCCTTAGAGTCTGTAGAATCTACTCGGAGACTGACATCTGTCTCCAACTGTTTATATAAGCGTTCTTCAATTTTCCGTGACGTAATATATTTACCCTCTTTTCCGGCAAATGGACTATTATTGACATGAAAAGTCATCTGTAATGTGGGTTCATCAATTCGCAACCAAGGAAGCGCCTCAGGATGATCTTCTGGACAAACCGTTTCTCCTACATTTAAATCTTCCATTCCAGCTACTGCTACAATATCTCCGGCAACTGCTTCTTTTATTTCAATTCGTTTCAAACCAATAAAACCAAACAATTTAGTAATACGGAATGATTTTTGTGTTCCATCTTTTTTCAACACCACAACACGCTGGCCAACGCTCATGGTTCCGCGGACTACTCTACCAATACCGATCCTGCCAACATAGTCATTATAATCAAGTAATGTAATCTGAAATTGTAGTGGCTCTTGTCGATTATCCACTGGGGCAGGAATATACTCTAAGATAGTTGAAAACACTGGATCCATAGTAGCTTCCTGATCATCGGCTTCATATCCAGACGTACCATTTAGTGCTGAAGCATAGACAACTGGAAACTCTAATTGATCATCATCCGCTCCAAGTTCAATAAATAAATCCAATACTTCATCAATTACTTCATTCGGTCTGGCATTTGGACGGTCAATTTTATTTAACACAACGATTGGTGTGAGCTTTTGCTCTAAAGCTTTTTTCAAAACGAATCGTGTTTGCGGCATCGTTCCCTCAAAAGCATCAACTACCAAGATAACGCCATCGACCATCTTCATAATCCGTTCTACTTCTCCGCCAAAATCCGCATGACCGGGGGTATCTAAAATATTTATTACTGTATGCTTATATTTTATGGCTGTATTTTTAGCCAGAATTGTAATCCCACGTTCTCGTTCAATATCTCCAGAATCCATCGCTCGTTCATGCACTTGTTCATTCTCACGAAAAGTGCCTGAATACTTCAACAGCTGATCAACTAAAGTTGTTTTCCCATGATCAACATGGGCGATAATAGCGATGTTACGAATATCTTCTCTTAATTGCATACGTACTCTCCTCTATTTTGTAGGGAATAAGAAAACCATTCAATTATAACACAATCACCTATGAAAAGTAAAAGGATTCATAATTGTCACCTGGTAAACACAATTTCAAATTTCGCTCCTCCTAAGTCCGAACGTTTAACACGGATCTTCCCATTCGATTGTTCAATTATCGCTCTGGCAATTGCAAGACCTAGTCCTGTCTCGCCGCCTTTTCCCTTCACAAAGCGGTGAAAAATATGCGGTATTAATTCTTCCGATACTCCTTCTCCATCATCTTCAATGGTAATCATAATATTCTTATTTTGTTCAAAAATATGGAGATGTACTTTTGACTTCGCGTGACGGATCGCATTAAACGTTAAATTTAATATTGCACGTAATAACTTTTCTCCATCAGCATATAATTGTGGAGAACCATCGATCATATGTTTTAATTCGATTCCTTTTTCATTCACAATTGGAAGTGTCCGATCAATCACCTGTTCCAAAATTTGTGAAAGCTGCAAGTTTTCAGGAGTATAGACGTCAGGTTCACTATCCAATTTCGCTAATAAAATCATTTCATTGATGATTTTCTTTAACCGATTTACTTCTGTTACCATCATTTCAAGACCTTTTTCTTCTTCTTGCTCATCAAAAATCTTATCGCGTATCCCTTCTGCATAACCTTGGATAGTCATCAGTGGTGTCTTTAACTCATGACTAGCATTTTGGAAAAAGGTCTGCTGAGAATTAATGTAACGTTCCAGTTCCTTTGCCATATCATATACACTTTGCTCAACCTCTTTGATTTCCCCAGTTGCTTTAATTCTCTCAACGGCATTAAACTGTCTTTTTTCTATTTTCTTTAATTGCTTTTTTAATTGGGAAAGTGGTGTCACAAGCTTACGAGTTAAAAAGTAACTTAAAATAATCGCGATAGCACCACCTAATAAAAACACGATCATTAATCGAAAAATAAAGCTTTGTTGGACGGATTCAAGATCACTCAATGGTGTTAAGAGAATCAATTCAACCCCAGTGCTTTCTGGTGCAAAAATGATGCGTGATGTAACAAATTTATCTCCCTTATATTCCCATAAAGTCTTATTTTTATCGGAAAAATCATTTTTTTTGAAAAAACCAGCAACAACATTTTCCGGAAGTGTCGGGGATACAGCGACATTTTGATTTCTATCATAAATAAACATTTGCAAACCTTGATCTTCCAGTAAATTATTTAAATTACTAAGGTTTGTACCTTCATATTGATTGTTTAAAACATCGACGATTAAGTCTCCTTTTTGTCGTAATTGTCGCTGTTCATCTTGAATAAGCATATCTAAAATCAGTGAGTATATAACATAACCTGTTATTGCCAGAATTACTAGCAATAACGTGGTAAAAGCGGAATTTAATTGAGATTGTAGTCTCATGTTGTATCTCCTTCATGACGAAGCCGATAACCATATCCCCATACTGTTTCTAATGGTAAATCAGGTAATTTTTTACGAATTCGTTTTACTAAATCATCCACCGCACGGTCACTTCCGAAATAATTATCTCCCCAAATTTTAACTAATAGCTCATCTCTTGAAAAGGCACGGTTAACATTTTCTACAAGAATTAACAACATATCGAATTCTTTGGTTGTTACTTCACATTCTTCATTATTAAAAAATATTCGACGTTCTTCTCTATCGATCGTTAGCTTATCGACGGTGATTCTTCCATCATTTGCTTCTAACGTTTTAAAAGTTGCACTGGAACGTTTAAATAGTCTTTTTACTCTTGCAACCAATTCTCTAGGGCTAAATGGCTTTGTTAAATAATCGTCGCTACCAAGCTCCAAACCAAGGATCTTATCAATTTCTTCATCTTTTGCAGAAATAATAATGATCGGGACTTCACTTTCTTTTCGAATTCTTTTACAAAATTCGTAACCATCCATTCCCGGAAGCATAATATCTAATATCCACATATTCGGAGGACTCGTTTGCCATAACTCCCAAGCCTCCTCAGCGGACTCCAGTAAACTAACCTTAAATCCTTCGTTTTTTAAATATGCTGATACTATATTACGTATATTTGCATCATCTTCGACAATACCGATATGATTATTCATATAGCTTCACCTTTTCTCCATTATTTATTTCTATTTTTACATAAAGTATACGATGTTACAGCTAAAACGGTTTTACACATTTATTCCACATTTATACCAAATGTTTACCAAAGTAAGTGGGTATACTATAAAGTAACAATGGGAACTTCATCAAAAGCATCTATTACCATTGAAGTGACCGTTTCATTATATCAGGCCGTAACAAGCATCTATTCCGCGTCCCCCTGACTCCCCTCGGCGCTTTCAGATGTTTGCTTATAGGCCTGTACTCTAATTTTCTAAAAGGGTGTGAGGTAAATGGATTACAAAGATGAAAATCAGCACAACACGCTAAATAAAAATACAGAAGAACTTGAAAAAAATAAAGTAACCAACCAGGCTTCCGATCAGCACTTCACCGAAGAAACAGAAAATAATGATACTTTTGCTGATAACCATTCAACCTCAAAAACAAAAAATCCTAAAAATAAATCCTTGCTACATTTTGTTTTAGGGGGAATCTCCGGTGGTATTGTATCTATTATTTTAATTATAGCATTAGTTTTTACAAATGTTATTCCCCTAAACAATGGAGGTAATAAGGGATCCTCTTCTGCAGAAGAGGATAAATCTCCTGAAGTGATTGAGACACTTGCCTCAGAGGATGCAGATGTTGCGACAAATATTGAGGAAACATCCAAAGCAGTGGTTGGTGTCATTAATATGCAACAACAAAACATTTGGACGGAAAGTGAAGAAGCAGGAACTGGTTCTGGGATTATCTATAAAAAGGAAAATGGTAAAGCTTATGTAATTACCAACCACCATGTGGTAGATGGTGCAGAGGAAGTAGAGGTAGCGGTTAATTATTCAGACGAGCGCTTAAAAGCAAAAGTATTAGGAACAGATGAATTAACCGATTTAGCTGTTTTACAGGTTAATGGAGATAAAATTACTACCGTTGCTAATATGGGGTCTTCCAAAGATCTTAAAGTAGGTGAAAATGTGATGGCAATTGGTAACCCATTAGGTATGGAATTTGCCAATACTGTTACAAAAGGTGTAGTAAGCGGTTTAGATCGTTCTGTGCCGATCGATACAAATGGAGATGGACAACCTGATTGGATAACAGAAGTCATTCAAACCGATGCTGCTATTAACCCCGGTAACAGTGGTGGAGCACTGGTTAATGGCAACGGTGCTGTTGTAGGGATTAATTCTATGAAAGTTGCTCGCCAAGAAGTAGAGGGAATTGGTTTTGCCATTCCTGTAGACGCAGCATTACCAATTGCTGAAAAATTGGAGAAAGAAGGAGAAATTAAGCGGCCAATGATCGGTATTACAACTGCAGCTATTAATCAAGTTCCGCCTCAATACCGCATGAATTTCCCACTCCCTGAAGGTGTAAAAGGCGGCATGGTAATTGCAGAGGTGCAAGAAGGTTCACCTGCAGCTAAGGCTGGCCTTCAAAAATTTGATGTCATCACTAAAATTAACGGAAAAGAAGTTACATCCATCTTAGAACTACGTAAGCTTCTTTACTCTGAAGCTTCCATTGGTGATAAAGTTGAAATTGAATACTATCGAGACGGAAAGAAAAAGACAACAAACATAACTCTTGAAGCAAGAGATAACCCTGAAGAAAACACCGAACAATAGAAGAACCCTTCCTCCAAGCTGCTGCTTGGGGGAGTTTTTTATTATCTTTTATTGATTTTGATTTAAAAATTAGCTTGTTCAGCACTACCACTTTTTGTATAATTGGGCTACGCTTTGGTTCGGTTTGAAGGCATTCTGTTTCGATTTACGGAGTTTCCGTTTAAACCTTTGCTGCAGCTCAGCGTTCTAGACCATTTTGCGCTGTCTTACCTCGTCTCAATGTGCTCTCTCCAAAAAAAAGAAAAGATCAGTATCGTATCGCTGATCTCTCTTTATTACGTCATTGTCAAATAGTACTGGTTTTTAAGCTTAGCCAAAAAACAAATCAAGTATATTGCTCCCTTTCGAGCTGCGCTTATTATAAAATTCTGAGTAACCACAATTTTTACAGGAGACAACTAAAAATTGATTATTTTGTATATCAAGCATTTTCGATAATCCTGTTCCTGTCATCGCAACTTCTTTTTTATCCGCATCTCTACTTCCACATTTAATGCAACCTTTTTGTTCCATATGTCTTCACCTCTTTCCTTTTTATACGTCTTAACAGAAAGAAGGTTTCACATGTGTAACATTTAATCGGAACTTTCTTCATAATCTTTGTGATTAGGTGCTGGCTCGATATATTTACCGTGCAGATCTGCTGCTAAAAAGGCTTCAACATCTTCTACTGAACCAACTGCTTCCTTACTATTTGGATACATTTCATAATAACTTTTTTTATCCCCGAAAAAATCAGAAGCTGATTCGGACGTCCCGTAGGCGCTTACCTCCTGCCACGCATCTTCTGCATCATACCCAACCTGCACTTCCTCGGTAACTTCATCAGGGTTTATATTGGGACTAAAGACTTTTTCTTCTATCGTTCGATACTGATTAAATGAATTTTTTATCGCATGTTGCATGCAACGATCTGCAGTTGGTATAGCGGTAAGTCGTTCATAAGGAATATCTCCCCCACATTCACGACAGATGCCATATGTTCCTTCTTCAATGGCATGCAATGCTTTATTAATCGCTTCTAGCTCTTTTTCAGCATGCTCATTAAGTGCCACATCTTTTGATCTTTCAAATAGTTCAGAACCTGTATCTGCAGGGTGATTATCATAATTGGAAAGCTCTCCGGTTGACTGTTGTACTGATTCTAAAGTGAGCCCTAAATGATTTTGGATTAGTGATATTAATTCTGATTGTCGTTGTAATAAAGCTTGTTTACATGCTGCTATTTGCTGATTTGTAATCATAAAACGATACGTCCTCTCTTGACACGAATTATGTATCTATACTATGCACAGAAAAGGACGGTATCATGCTTTATTTTTGTTCCCAAATCATGTCAATAAGAATATAGGTATTTTCTTGATTCTTCTCATTGTTTTTTGGTATATATAGCACGTTACTGAGCATTGACATATAGCA
Organism: Virgibacillus proomii; assembly: GCF_900162615.1. Lineage (NCBI taxonomy): Bacteria > Bacillati > Bacillota > Bacilli > Caryophanales > Bacillaceae > Virgibacillus > Virgibacillus proomii. The sequence goes on from NZ_FUFN01000009.1 coordinate 535,184, forward strand.
TGTTTTGCTTATTTTTTGCCGTACATTTTTGTGACATTATATAATTCGATGGGAACAAAGGTTCTAATTAAGTGAATCCTAATTTTTAAATGCATCACAACTTTTTTAAAATCCCCCTCTTCTTTGTTGAATGAGGGGATTGTTTTATTTCGCGTAACGTATCCGAGTAATTGGTATTAAAACCCTCCAAGAACAATAGGAACTGCATGTGTACCTCCTAAATAAAAGGTTCGAATAGACTTGCTGTCTTGCCTTTAAAAGCTTCCTCTAAGGCGATAATGCTTTCTATGCTTTTCTGGACGTTTTTAATCTGATTATGTAGTTGTTCTAGCTGCGCTAATGTTTTGTCGATAAAGCTATGACATTCCCCTACATAAAGCGCCTTAATGGCCATCTCCTCCCATCTTAGTTGAAATTCCATTGCCCACTTATTTGCATTACACTAAAAGTGCAAAATTTATTGAATTGTCTATGGAAGTTAACTCTTTTTTTATTATGTGATTAAAAGAGACTATTTACTCAAGATAAAAGCCAACTCCAAAAAGTAAATAACGAATAAGATAAATTAGAACGAAAATAATGAAGGAGGTAAATCTTTATGTGGAGGAAAGTAAATAAGAAGAAAAGAAACAAGCGTAGAGAAGAGGAGTTCAGTTTTTCAGACGCTAAAGCTGACGCCGATGCTGATGCAAGAACGGACGTAGATTTTGATAGTGACATCCGAGTAGATAATGACAATGATAATGATAACGATAACGATCTAAAAAATAAAAATCGCAATGTTAATATTGCTAAAGTTATTAGAAGCGGTAATTCTAATGTTGATGTTGATATTGATGAAAAAGAACGTGTTGATGTTGATATTGATGAAGAAAAACGTAAAAAACGCCATGATTAGTTGATTCTTAGTAGACATTAAAAAATTCCACCATTTTCCTTTAAAATGAAGAAAGCAGATAGCTATCTTATGCTGCATAGTTAAATAATAATTATGTATAAAAATATTTCTAACGCAAAGAATATAAAATCATCACAACTTTTGAAAACAAAAGCTACATCTTTTTTAATGAGACCATTCCTTTAACAGATAATTAAAACAAGATTGAATGATAAGGTGAGTTTTACTATTCTGTTATGCTGCAGTATTGATCATTCCAACTGATGGAAATTTACATGCTTATACTGAAGAAAGGTTATACTATCGTTCTATGGTCTTGCGCTCAAGATACACAAGATTGGAGTCGTCCAGGGACTAATCATATAATTAAGATGTAATATTTCTAATATTTCTCCTGAAGACATTATTCTTTTCCACGATTCAGGCGTAACAGAAGACAGACAGTAGAAGCACTTTCAAAGATTCTTAAGTTTTTAAAGGAAAATAACTTTCAATGTATAACGGTATCCGATATGATTGAGCGAACATCTTAGGCCTTAAAATCATTACACAGTTTTGTAGTTTATTCATATATTAAAATTGCAAACACCTTATACTGTAACTATTTGCTTTATCCTCCTGTAGGAATCGTTTTGGAAAAAAGCCTACTCCCCTCATAAAAGGAATAGGCTTTAGCTATTATCTTTTATAAATCTAAACACAAACAAAATACTTACTAACTATTCTAGTTGCAGGAATACAATACATTGAATAGATATTATTCATAATAAGTGAAGGCTTTTTAATCTATAGTCAACGATTGCGATTTAATACACGATTTTTTAGTTTATTCATTATTATATTATGAAAAAAATTCTCCTTCAACCTCCTATAGGATATTCTTACAAACCCCTCTCAGTTGAGGGGTTTTATGTTATTTCACCCGCAATTGCTGTCCAACATAAATCTTATTTGGATTAAAAAGGTTATTCCATTTTTGAAGTTGTTTCTGTGTGCTACCATATTTAACAGCTAGCTCACTGACCGTATCAACACTTTTAAACGTGTGATATTTTTTGCTGGATTTTTTGGCAGGAGAACCTGTTATCTTGATGTTCTGACCACATAAATAATATTCGGGTTTTTAATTCCGTTAATCCGCACAAGCTTAGATACCGTGTTCCAGAGCGTACCAACAATACAATCGCAGGAACTAAGATCAACCAAAATGATTTCTTCTTTGCTTTACTTTCCAATTGATTTTCATAAAGATTCCTACTTGAAAAATATTTAAAAACGGACTACCCTATTGGACTAGCCGTTTAACTAATTGGTTGTTATATTGTAAAATTAAAGAAGCATCCCAACCGGAGTGCTTCTACTCAATCTAGTAGAGTTAAAAAACTTTCTGCTAAGTAATCGTCTACCTCATCAATATTAAATTCACCGTCGTGGCAGCTTAATCGTCCATTGTTAGCAACTATTTCATGTCAATATGCCAAATTCCATCATCCAAATAGGCTGGCGAAATTTGGCGGAATCCAAAACTTTCATAAAAATGAATTAAGTACTGCTGTGCTTGCATTTTTATCTTTCCAAGTCGTTGTCCTTTTAACGACCAAGATACGGCCGATAGAAGCTTCTGTATACTTACTTCCCGGTGGTAAAATTCCGCACATATGCAGCTATTTTCTGATTCATTTGCAAAAAAATAGGGGTAGCTTGTAAATCAAATTCATCGATTTCTGAATAAGCACATTGCTGTTCTACTACAAACACATCAATTCTTGTTTTTAACAAGTGAAATCATTCATCTTTTTCAAGCTCTCGAAATGATTTAACTACCCACTCCATATTGCAACCTCCAAATGGTTTCTTTTTTCTTTTCAGTATAACAGGATTTTTATAACCTCATGTCGAAAGAAAGCTATAGAGGATAAATAGTCCGGTGTCGTTAAATAACGGAGTGTAGTCAATAATTTTTGCGAACCGAAGAACCAATCCAAAAGAAAACTTGGCTAACTTAGAAGTATTGAACAGATACTTTCTGCTAGTCGAAGCTATAAATAAAACTTTTTTAACTTCTATGAAAAATCATATCCATTCTTAACGTCTAAAGAAAACGTAGTTAAAAAAGACTCAGAACTAAAAATCGGCTAATTAACATGATATTTAGACCATTACATCTCCACTCGCTTCGTATCTTAACTTCAGCGTGAATATTTTATTCATTCTAACGTATGTTGAAATGAGAAGGAGAACCATCATTTTACCGAACATGTTGAACATCTTCTATCATGTAACATTCATTGAGTAGAATAGTTTTATTTAATGTAAATAATGAATATATATTTGGTATCATCTTCCTATAGTATGTGAATGTTGAAGTGGAAAAACTTCTGCACTTTGATAATAAAAGAGTATAAGGGAGAGTTTTTAATATGATTACTAAAGCAGATAAAATTGGCTTTATTGGAACTGGTGTCATGGGTACTAAAATGGCGTTAAATTTATTACAAACAGGGTATAGTTTAGCAATTTTCACAAGAACAAAAGCTAAAGCTAAACCTTTAATCGAAGCTGGAGCAGAATGGAAAGCATCTGTTACTGAACTAGCAAAATCAGCTAAAGTGATTATTACCATGGTCGGTTATCCTCATGATGTAGAAGAAGTGTATTTTGACGAAGATGGACTATTACAAAACGTTAAACAAGGAACATATTTAATTGATATGACTACATCCAAACCAAGCCTGGCAGTTAAAATTGCCGACATGGCTAAAGCCAATCATTGCTATGCTTTAGACGCTCCTGTTTCAGGCGGCGATATTGGAGCAAAAAATGGAACATTAACCATTATGGTAGGTGGTGAAAAACAAGTATACGAAGATGTTTTAGAAATATTGAAAGCAATGGGAGAAAATATTATTTTACAAGGGGATGCAGGTGCTGGCCAACATACAAAACTTGCTAATCAAATAACGATTGCCTCGAACATGATCGGCGTTTGTGAAGCTATTGCTTATGCGCTAAAGGCAGGTCTCAATCCTGAACGTGTTTTGGACAGTATAACAGCCGGCGCCGCTGGAAGCTGGTCCCTTTCTAATCTAGCCCCAAGAATGATCCGAGGGGATTATGAGCCTGGATTTTATGTAAAGCATTTTATTAAAGATATGAAAATCGCACTCGAATCCGCAGAAGAACTAGGACTCTCTACACCCGGGTTATCCTTATCTTTAAAGCTATATCAGGAGATGGAAGAACAAGGAGAAGCAAATAGTGGAACTCAAGCATTAATCAAGTTATTCACCGCATAAGCGGATTTTTCCAAAAGTTCACCAATGATGACACAGTGAATTTTCATCATTGGCTTCTTTCTATTCCTATTTTTAATATGCATACACTTGCTTCATCGAAACTACAATACTTCGAACTTAGCACGATAAGTTAGTATATTCGGTGGGGAATGGACAGTAATCCCCACTGATTAAAGCTTATCTTTATCTGCTTCCTCCTGTACGATAAATGCTAAGTCATTATTACCAAATAACTGAAGGATTTGTAAAACCATCTCCGTTGAAATAACTTCGCCTTCTTCCTTTGGTACAGTTAATTCTATGGCTTCTAAGAGAGCTTTATTTTCCTTTTGTTGCGGATAGGCTCGTTGGTAGACCTTCATCGGGTCTAAATTATGATTAATGCACCACTGAGCAAATGCCAAAATCATTGCTTTTTCATCTTGTTGATACTTTTCAATAATCCGTTTATCTTTATTGTTCATTTGAATCACCATTTCTTAACATAAATATCCATGAGAATGATAAAGCCTGCTGTAACTCCAGTGATAAATTCTCGTAATTCTTTTGTTTCACCCCTTGTTTAAATACACCGAGCCCATCTATATATGCTAAATCGAGCTCTAAACAAAGCTTGTGAAATTCCCAAGGCATCATTGTATTACAAATTATTTTCTGTTCATGAAGCCGCGGATAACTATTTATCCGCGGTCCCGCAGTCGGACCTAATATACTTGCGCATAAAAATCCCCTTGGTTTTACAACACGCTTTAATTCTTTGAGTGCGTTTTTCGGGCTTTCCGTCCATTCTAAAACATTTATTGCCATCAGCCCACCAAAAGTACCATTATCAAACGGCAGATGATTAACATCACCTTGGATGACAGTTACGGAAGCAGGAAGTCGTTGTTTTGCATAACGAACCATTTCTTGAGAAAGGTCAATGGCAGTAACTTGATATTCTTGTTGATATAGTTTGTATGTACCATAGCCATCACCACAACCGATATCTAACACGTATTGATTCTTTTTGATGTACTTGTTTATCAAAGGGATGATTTGCTTTCTACTTCCAGTATCCCACATGTGCTGGCTTCGTTCACTCCAATCGCTTGCTCGTTTATCCCACTCCTGTGCCGCTTCTTTACTCCAATTAAAATTTATCATAAACTTCCTCCCACTTTCATTAAAAACCTATTTTATTCAAGCTATATGTCAATAACCCCAAAGCGTCAATTCTTGCTGCAGCTTCGTTTAGCCCTCTTCGCTCGCTAACAGTCCAACTCGTACATACCCTTCCTCAATATTCTCAGGAACCAATACCCAAAACTACTTCCACATGTGCTTCGTTTAATATCGTTCGGCAAAATTCCGGAGAATAACCTTTTGGAACAGATAACAATGAGAAAAATGTACCTTTGGACGACGTAACATTCCATTTCATGACAATAAGATGTTAATGTAAACATTTCTTGTTCATTTATACATTTTAACAAGATTTCCCCACTACTGATGGATCTCCAAGCAACGCTTTTTCATCTGCTTGCTGTATAGCACGACATAGGCTTACGTATAAATGATCCTGTAACAATTTCAAGCTTTTCATAAAAGCGTTATCAACTGCAAAGCCAATATGCCAGCCCGCCATATTATATTGATGTATATATAATTCTACCCCAATATCTTTAGCACCGCCCCGTCATAAACGGGAACTGAAATACTGCATTTAATACAACGATTGTTTTAAGACTATACAAAAAGCTTAACGGTTTTTTACCACGAAAGCCAATTGCACCTTAGGCAAAATCATGCACAACATATATGTGTTATTTTTTGCAAAAGCTACCGGCTGGAAAAAAGGGGTGTTGCAACACTATAGATCAGTTTATTCGAATAATTAAAGAGCATAAGCTTTCCGGATGAACAAATAGCTTCTTGTAAAATCTGGGAAAAATTGATTTTCTCTAATTTCTGACATATAATTCTGATATCCGGAATCAGGTAACAAAACAATATCATTGGGCTAATCTCTATCCATCTTGTTTTTGTTCCAAAAATCGCCACATCTGTTTCCGGGTCATTTACTCCATACCTCGCGAGAAACTACTGCTTTCAAGACAGCCTGCCCAGAAATAGCGAATATTTATGATGTGATGGACTAGCTAGAGCCTTCTTTAATTCCTAGCCAAAGTGCCAGAGTGTTGGTAAATCTGAATTTACTTGATCCAAGTTGATCATACCCTTTATCCTATAACCCATTGCACTTTTTACGCAAATTTAGGCAAAAAATTACTGCGGTAAACGTTCTAACAGTTGTGAAATAGGAAATTGGTGCACCTATTCATCCCCTGTTTAATTGTATTTGTTAAATATATTAAATATTGACAGAAGATTTGTAAAGAAATTTTTTAATCCTTAAATAGGGAAGGGCACGAAATGAGCTTTTTATTTTTTTAAATTCGCAAATCTTTACGATGGTGGAAAATAAGATTAGACAAGGAAGAAAATCATTCATGCTATACTAAAATAGTAAGCGTTTGCTTATTTCACACATCTAACGCGGCGGTAAGACGCCTCCTTCAGAGGATGGGGAGTACATATACTCAGAGAGATATCCATTAACAGGTAATCACTACAATCGACAAAAAGGTTATTTATTTACGTTATTAGGACAGAAAGGGGAAGAGGATTGCAAGCATTTTTAATCATTTTAAAAGATATTATTTTACCTGTATTTATTATCATGGGGATCGGTTTCTTTTTACAGAAAAAATTTCAGCTTGAGCTACAAACACTTGCCAGACTTAATATTTTCTTTCTTGTTCCTGGTTTTATTTTTGTTAAATTATATGATACACAATTTTCCGGTCGATTGCTCCTTAACATAGTTGTTTTCTTTTTCCTTTTAATTATCGTGCTTTATATCGTATCATCCATTGTTGCAAGAATGATTGGATTTGATAAAGGAAAAGCAACGACTTTTTCCAACAGCACGATATTTTTCAACTCGGGAAATTACGGCGTTCCCGTAAATGATCTCGTATTTAAAAGTGATCCATTGGCCATGTCCGTTCAAGTAATGATACTGACAATGCAAAATATTTTGCTGTTCTCGTATGGAATTTTCTCTCTGCAAGTGATTAAAATCGGCAAGCTTAGAGCGATACTAAGCTATTTTAAAATGCCAGTCTTATATGCTATGTTAGCAGGTATTCTATTAAATATTTTTAATGTGGTGATTCCCTCTTTTATTTGGGTTCCAGCTAACTATATTGCCGATGCCATGGTCGCTATGGCCTTGCTTACATTAGGCGCACAAGTTGCACAGCTACAATTGAGTAAAAGTCTTTCCACTGTATATGTAAGCTTAGTTATTCGTTTAATCCTTGGTCCAGTAATTGCTTTGGGTATTATTTACTTATTGCAAATCAATGGAATAATTGCACAGGCATTGTTTATTGCTGCAGCTATGCCAACAGCTGTTAACAGCTCCGTCATCGCACAAGAATACAATAATCATCCAGAATTTGCAGCTCAAATCGTCTTATTTTCTACCTTATTTAGTACGATTACGGTAACAGCTGTTATTTATGTTTCGCGAATTTTATTTTAAGGAGGAATTTCAAGAGGTTCTTTTGCTTTTTTGCTAGGAATGTATGTTGTAAAATAAGCAGCCACTATTATTAGACCGACAGTTATTGTCAAACTAAAGAAGCCAAAAAATTGAAACCAATAAGCGATGATATGGATTAACACTATTAAGAATAGTGCAATAGAAGGAATTGTACTTTTTAACCCACTAATCCCAGCCCGCTTTCTCTTTCTAACGGCGACAGAAAAAGTAATCACCAATATACCTGTTAAACCCTGTCCACATCACATCAGAAAGCATAAGAATACCTCCTTTTTTTGATTTTAGGTATTATTTTTCTTGATATATCTACACCGTTTAGAATCCGACAATGTCCCATCAAAGTCAAAAAACCTTATCCTTTTCTTGTTTAATTATGTAAAAACTTTCGCTTTGATCTAACTTATTTCCTTAAAAACATGAGCTCCTATTATAGGATGCATTGTAAAAAAACAAGTCCGTTTCAAAGTGTATCCAAGTAAGTTTTAAAAGTCTTGGTAATGTTCAACATTCATTTTTGTCATGAAGATAGCCGTATTTGTCATTATTTTATTTATAATAGGTATATCGGCCAGTATTTTATTTTACGAAAAACAATCCGAGTAAACCTAAATACTCGGATTGTTTGTATTGTGTTGATTAAAAGATGGCGATGATTAGTAATCCGTAATCTTTATTTCATGGACACACCAGTCAATATTAGCCGGGTTAATATAGCCCGTTTGCTGTTCCATTACATTTAAAACACCCATGGTTAAACCAAATTTAATCAAATCCGTTCCATCTAACTCGCGTGATATTCCACTTGCAAATCCTGCTATAACAGAATCCCCTGAACCAACCGGATTAATTACCTGAACTTCTGGAGAAAGAACACGGTATACGTTATCTTTGTATCTTACTAATGCTCCTGCTTCTCCTAACGTAACGACAACCCACGTGATCCCCTTAAAAATAGAGGACTTAAGTGCTTGTCTTATAGAATCTATAGAGAGATTGCGTTCCCCAAGCAGATCTGCTATCTCCTCTTGATTTGGCTTAATTAAATATGGTTTTTGGTTATTTTGTAAGGTTTGTCTTAGCGTGTCCCCTTTTGTATCCAACAGGACAGGTGTTTCTTCTTCGGCAGCAATTTGCAGCATTTTAGCATAATAATCGTTCATAAGCCCTTTCGGTAAGCTCCCAGAAATTGTAATTACTTTTGCCTGTTTAGCATAATTACGAAACGCAGCAAGAAATTTGTTTGCTTCTTCTTGGCTAATCTCTGGTCCGCTTTCTAGTATTTCCGTTTGTTTTCCATTGTGAATAATAGCAATACAATTACGTGTTTCACCACTTATTGGCACAAAAGAGTTTTGAATTCCCAATCGCATTAACTCTGAGCCAATAAAATTTCCTAAGCTGCCACCAAGAAAACCCGAGGCAGCCACATCTTCTCCAAGTTGCTTCAAAACTCTTGCTACATTTAACCCTTTGCCACCAGCTGTTTTACTAACATCTGAAACCCGATTTACGGCATTTTCTTGGTAATCTGGAAGCCGATATTGAATATCAACAGAAGGGTTCAACGTTATCGTTAAAATCAATGTCTTACCTCCTTATCCTCTTTCAGCTTATCGCATGTCATTTTTAGTCGATTTCCTTCTTTAAACCATGGAATCTTTTTTTATAAGCACATTCATGTACCATGTATTTAAATAATAGTTTCAACCCCTATTATGCTTTCCCATTACTCATACAAATGTTTATTTTATCGATTACTGCTTCTCGCATTTTAGCCTTTGCTGGTGCCATATATTTTCGTGGATCTGTCTCGTTTGGGTGTGCAACTAAGTGTTCACGCAGTCCTTGTGAAAATGGGATTTTTAATTCCGTAGAAATATTTACTTTTGCACAGCCTAACGAAATGCATTTTTGAATATCTTCTTTAGAAATACCTGAAGCCCCATGTAAAACAATTGGAAGAGATGTTAAGTTTTTAATTTTTTCTAACCGGTCAAAATCAAGATTAGGCTCGGTTTCGTATAAGCCGTGTCCTGTACCAATTGCTACTGCTAATGAGTCCACTCCGGTGCGTTCGACAAATTCTACTACTGTATCCGGATCTGTATAGGCGGCATCTTTTGCTTCTACAATCAAATCATCTTCTTGACCGACTAATTTACCCAGTTCTGCTTCTACTGTCGCACCATAAGAATGAGCTTTCTCTACTACTTTCTTAGTAAGCGCAATATTTTCCTCAAATGGATAATGTGAACCATCAATCATTACTGATTTGGTACCTAGTTCTAACGATTCGACAATCGATTCATACGTCTCATGATGATCAAGATGTAATGCGATTGGAATATCATGCTGTTTAGCAGCAACTTCAATCATTGCTTGAATATATGCCCGACCTGCATAATTCATTGTTCCTGGAGTTGCAGCTAAAATCACTGGTGATTCCATATCACTAGCTGTTTCAACAACGGTTTGAATGGTTTCCAAGTTATGAATATTAAATGCAGGTACCGCATACCCTTCTTTTCTAGCTTTTATTAACATGTCTTTTGTGTTTTGTACATGACCCATCTTTATTCCTCCTCTATTCAGTTGCTTTCCTTTGAAATTTCACTTCGCCATTTACTGCTACAGCATGTATCTTCAGTTCATTATCAACTACTACATAATCCGCATATTTTCCTGGATGGATGCTGCCAAGCTCGTGGTCACGTCCGATGCTTTTAGCAGGACTTAAACTTGCTAAATGCCAAACTTCATGTAAAGGGCGATGTGACCAGCTTTGTAGATGTATAACTCCATCAATCAGTTTCAAGGTACTTCCTGCTAGTGAACCTGTTTCTGTCCTAGCAATTCCATCCTGCATTACTACAGGAAATTCACCTAAATAATAATGTCCATCTGGCATTAAACCTGCACGCATACAATCTGTAATCAGTACAATCTTCTCGCCTTTCACCTGCCAAGCAAAATTGGCTACATCAGGATGAACATGGTGACCGTCGCAAATCAATTCAGCAAATGTATCGTTTGTCATCAAAGCTGTACCAGCAACACCCGGGTTCCGATGATGCAATCCAGACATGCCGTTAAACAAATGAACAAAATTTCTTGCACCTGCCTGAACTGCTTGTTTGGAACAGTCATAGCTTGCATCACTATGACCAATACTTACTAAAATATTGTAATTACTCAATTCCTTCATAAAATCAATGGCACCTTTTCGCTCTGGTGCAAGGGCTATTTTTACAATTGTATGATTGCTAAGCTGTTGCCATTGTTGGAACAAATCGATATCTGGATCACGAAAGTACTTTGGATTTTGCGCTCCTTTATAACGCTCGGTAAAAAAAGGGCCCTCAAGGTAAATCCCTTCCGATAAAGCACCTAACAGACCCTCGTTTGTTGCTTCTACAATAACAGATATGGCTTGTTCCAGTGCCTCAGTTGAAGAAGTTAAGGTGGTTGGTAAAAACCTGGTAACTCCTAAGGGCAATAACGCTTTAGAAATTTGATGGACTGCTTCCTTCGTCCCGTCCATCACGTCATAGCCGTTTATTCCGTGAATATGTGTATCGAACAATCCGGGAGCAATTGTATATCCACTCCAGTCGACAACTTCCGCCTCTTCCGGCAATGATGGACTCCATTCTCCAAATCGACCGTCTGTAATTGCGAGATAACCTGCTTCTAGCATTCGATCTTCTAACATAAACTGATCTGCTTTGATATAATAATTCATTCATATACTTCCTTTATTTATTAAGAATTGAAATTAAATTTTAAAATTTGTTAAATACCATCCATCGTTAGATTTTCATCTACACGTTCACTCTTTTTAATTTCAAAAGCTTTTATGTTTTCTTTCCCTTCATTTAAAGCAGTTTTTACAAAATCATCTAAAGGTTGATTTCTCTTAAACAAACAACTTAGTATCATTGGTAGATTTGTCCCGCCAATTACCCGAAGATCGTCCTTATACGCTGCGATCCGAGAGCTTACATTGAAAGGTGTACCCCCAGCTAGATCAGCAAAGCAAACCACTCCACTATCTGAATCCACTTGTTCAATAGCTTGCTGTAAAGATGTTTCTAATTCGACTGGATCATCTTCAAAGGGAACCATCACTAAATTTTCTACATCTCCTGCAATTAAATGGAGTGACTCTAATATTCCCTTTGGAAATGATCCATGTCCTGTTATTACTATTCCAATCATTCTGAATTCCCCTTTAAAATTAAACTTTTGTTTTCTTGCTTTTTTATTTACATGATTCCAAAATACGAACCAACCAGTCCGACAACTACTGTAAGTCCTATCAATACTAATGGTGAACGTCCTTTTTTTAATAACCAATAAACTAAAAGCGTATACGCCAAAGGCAACAAAGCTGGCATGATTTGATCTAAAATATCAGTTTGCACATTTAATTTTGCTTCTCCCTGTACCCATGTATAATCAATTTTGAAAGCAACATAGGTTGCAATTAATCCACCAACTACTGTTAAGCCTACGATCGAAGCGGCGCGTGAAACGTGTTTGGTACCTTCTTTCAACTTACTAATAGCTCTAACGCCTGTTTTATAACCGTAACTCATGAGACCAAATCGTACACCAAAATGAATAATATTGAATAGGATCAAAAATACAAACGGCCCAAACATATTACCATTTACTGCCAACGAAGCACCTATACTTGCAGTAATTGGTAGTAAGGTCAAGTAAAATAATGCATCGCCTATACCGCCTAATGGGCCCATTGTAGCTACTTTTATTCCACGAATGGCTTCTCTATCTTCCTTTTTTTGCTCCATGGCTAAAATAACTCCCATGATAAAGGTAACTAAGAAAGGATGCGTATTAAAGAACTCCATATGATCCTTCATTGCCTTGCTCAAATCTTTTTTATTCTTATGAACTGCCCTTAAACCAGGGAGTATAGCATACAACCAACCAGCTGCTTGCATACGTTCATAATTAAAGGATGCTTGTAACAACAATGATCTCCAAGCTAATTTTCTAATTTGTTTTGGCTGTAAGTCTTGTGCAGGAGTAATATCTTCATATTGATAACTATTAGATACCATCGGTTATCTCCTCCTCTAGGGCTGGGGATTGCTTGTGTTTATTTTGGTAATAATCATATAGTGCTATGGCTAGACCAATTAAAGCTATGGCTAAGATTGGTAATTCTAAATATGCTGCTAAAATAAATCCAACAATGAAAAACATAATATATTCGACCTTCATCATGATCCGTAATAACATTGCAAAGCCTATAGCAGGCATAATGCCACCAGCAATCGACAATCCATCAATAATCCATTGCGGAACTGTTTCTACAAAGGCTGCTGCTTTCTCTGCTCCAAAATAAATAGGAAGAAATGCAATGAGAGCATTAAACGTAAACAGAATGGCTATACCTAAATAATTTATTCTTTCAATACCTCTAGCATTTGCATCTAATGCATATTGATCAGCTTTGTGCATTACTGGTGCAAAAATAGTGAAAAATAGAGTAATTAAACCTTGAACAGCTACCGCAAAAGGTATGGCTACCCCAACCGCAACCTTAGGATCTTGACCAGCTATAACGCCAAATGCCGTACCAATCACACCACCAATAACCACATTTGGGGGTTGAGCTCCTGCTAACGGAACCATTCCCATCCAAATTAATTCCAACGTACCTCCAACTATTAATCCGGTAGTAACATCACCTAAAATTAAACCAACAACAAGCCCAGTAACAACAGGACGATGCGCATGCGTTAATCCAACATATAAATCAATGCCAATAATTCCTGCCCAGATAGCTATTAAAATGGCTTCTAGTAACATTTAATTTCCTCCTTCCACAAATCAAATTAGATCCATTATATTTTGACCTTTTTCATTAGGAACTCCTCTTACATCCAGAGTTACACCTAATTCATCAAGCCGTTTAAATGCTTCTATATCCTTTTCATCTACAGAAACCGTTGCAGAGATCTGTTTTTTTCCTTCTTCATAATGCATATTTCCTATGTTAATATGATCTATCGGCACTCCTCCTTCCTTTAATGTAAGGGCATCATGTACATCTTTTACGACGAGGAATATTTTTTGCCTTGGTGATGCTTTATGAATGACGTCAATGGTTTTTTGTAACGAAAAGTATCTCGCTTGAATAACATCTGGAAGGACCATGTCCATTAAACTTTGTTGTACTTTATCTTTTGCTGCCTTATCATTGGCAACTAATACTAAATTCGCTCCTAAATGATTTACCCATGTTACCCCTACTTGTCCATGAATTAATCGATTATCAATCCTTGTTAATAAAATATTTGGTGTTGTCATTTTATTCATCCTTTCTATAATTCAAATTTATATAAGCGCTACCAATACAGCTTCAATTAAAGACCTTAAAAGAGATGGATTAAAAGGTCGGCAAAAATAACACATCCAATTTCATCATTGGCTTGATCCTTTGTTCCATTAAAAAGAAAGCTATTTTTTCGCGCTTGGGATGGTGTTTTCAATGAAGCCTTCCCAAATGCACATGTACTTCATGCATCATGCTACTCCTTGAAATGACATCGTCTCGTGCTTCAACACACGTGACGTACTCGTGATAGCTTTGCAACAAGGGGGCCTAAGATTTAGCCGACCTATTCCTTTTCAATTTCTTTTTGAACATACATTAAAACAGCTACTATTTCTCTTCATAGTCGTAAATCGTTACACCTTTTACGACCCGATTAACCGATCCGTCTGGACTTGGATTATCAGGTGTAATTCCTAACTGAATCGACTTTTTCAATGCAAGGACTTGAGCAAATAGGATGTAAAGTATGGCTAAGTAAAAATCATTCCCTAACGTTTTTCCTTCAGGATTTACAGAAATGGCCCAGTCTGCTAATTTACTTACTTCTTCATCTTGCCTTTCTGTTAGCGCTATCGTCTTGATTGCAGTCGTCTCACCAGATAGCTCTCTTAACATATCCAGATCGTATTTTCTTGTATACGCATCTTGAGACAAAAATAGGACTACTACAGACTGATCATTTAAAATTGACTTAGGACCATGTCGGAAACCAAGTGATGACTCATGAACTGCTACTACCTTTCCTGCCGTGAGTTCAAGCATTTTCAACGCTGCTTCATGAGCTAATTGGCCAAGCGATCCTGAGCCTAAATAGACAATTCGTTCCATATCATGAGCGATTACTTCTTCAACAACTTCTACTACTTGCTTAACAAGCCGCTTACCATTCGCTATTATTCCTTCTATTGTATTATGGGAAATAGAGTGTTTAGAAAAAATCATATAACATGCTAAAATCATACTCGTAAAGCTACTAGTCATTGCAAAAGCTTGATCATGCGCCTTTTCTGGTGTAAGTATCGTTAAACTGTTTTCATCATGCTCCGTATTTTCAGCTAGTTGACCATTCGGATTACAGGTAATATTTACTTGATAAAAATCATCAATGATGTCCTTTGCTAGTTTTACTGCTGCCACACTTTCTGGACTATTACCTGATCTTGCGAAGGATACTAAAATAGTTGGTATCTCTTTAAATAGATAATGGGTAGGATTAGATACGATATCTGTTGTTGCAATTGCTTCAAATTGTATCTTACCTTGATGCTGCTTTTGCAGTTCAGGAACGAGTATATCTCCAGCAAAAGCCGATGTTCCTGCTCCCGTCATTACGACTCGTACTTGTTCATGCTGATCATAAATAGCTGTTAAAAAACGTTCAATTTTTGTTTGGTTTTCTACTACGATGTTGATAGTATCCTGCCAAATTTCAGGTTGTTGATAAATCTCCTGTGCCGTGTGCCCAGCCAAATTTTTTTGTAATTCTTTCTCTGTTAAGTGAAACATGTTATTCCTCCTTTTATCATGTGGTCATGTTGACATAACCAGTTAGTCTGTGGAAAAGCTCTATTGCTTTTTGTTTGCCCAATAGAGCTGTTTTACGTTAATTCAACTGTATAATCAAATTTATCTCCTCTGGCTACGCTTACCGTATATTCAATTAATTGGTCTTGGTGAAATGCAAATCGTTTAATAAGCATTGCCGGCTGCTGTACGGTTGCGTTTAAATAATCGGCTTCTGCGTCACGTAAATGAGTTGCTGAAAACTTCTCAACAGCTCTTGTTACAGTAATTTGATAATCTTGATAAAAGACATCGTACATCGGTTTTTCCATTAGCTGTAATTTAGTCAGCTTAGGAAATATTCTCTTTGGTAAATACGATGTTTCATACATGAGCGGTTCGTTATCTGCTAATCGTAACCGTACAACTTGAAATACTTCATCAAGTGGTTGTAAATTCATCTTTTCTGCCAACCGCTTTTCAACCGCAATTTCTTCAAACGATATTACTTGTGTCATTGGAGTTTTCCCCAATTTTTTCATTTCCTCTGTAAAACTATATAATTTGACTAAATTTTGCTCAAATGTTGCCGCTGCAACAAAGGTACCTTTACCATGTAATTTATAAATATAACCTTCTCTTTCTAACTCTTGAAGCGCCTGTCTAACAGTTATTCGACTAAGATTATACATACTGCAAAGTTCACGTTCAGATGGCAACTTTTGATGCTCTGTATATGTTTTATTTTCTATTTTTTGAATGATTTCTTCCATTAATTGTAAATATAAGGGCACCTTACTATTTTTATCCAAGCCTTCCTCCTACCTCTCTTACTAAGTGGTTATAACCAGTTGTCTTTAGTATAGAACATTTAGCTTCATATGTAAAGGGGTTACATTACTTCATTTTGAAAAATTTATTAAAACGATAACGGACAATCATGTTTCGTCCTAGACTTACTTTTTATCGAATTTTAAATATGACTCCCGCCTCTTGGTTTCCATTACAATTACAAGTTAAACTTTCGCAAAGTTTAAAACAAGGAGATTACGTTGTTGCTAATGAAACATTAAAAGAAATTTTAAACCATACTACTTCTATTCAAACTTCTATCTATATGACCAAAGCTATGGCATATGATCTTATTAATTCTATCTTAAAAGTCATTGCAGAACAAAATTTACTATATGATGTTGCTTATATTAAACAGCTTTTCAAGTTTCAAACGATAGATGAATTGTATAATACTCTTGATAAAATTGCTGTTTATATTTGCAAGGAAATGAATCAAAAGAAGCGCAATAAAAATAATCATCTCTGTCATAAGTTGATGAAGTACTTGCAAAAGGAATTTACTAATCCTGAGCTAAGCTTGGAAAAACTAGCGGATTATTTTAACTTATCTGTTCCCTATGCTAGTCGCTTTATTAAAGAACAAACAGGATATACCTTTACACAAATTATCTGGGAAATGAGAATGAAAGAATGCAAACGACTTCTATTAGATACTTCCATTCCTATCAAAGATATCGTTGCCCAGATTGGCTATTATGATGTGGCTAATTTTACTAGAAAGTTTAAAAAATCAGTAGGTGTTACTCCAGGTCAATACCGAAAACATCGAATCGATACCGCCCTTTAGTATCTTACCTTTAACATCAGAAAATTTTTGATTAGACATGAAATGAACCGAAGCTGGGACATAAGCAAATACGAAATAGCAAAACCGAACAATTCATTTATGTGATTACCCCCAAAAGTTAGAGTTTTATTATACAGTTGATTGGCTGGATTGCGTTCGATACTCGACTGGGCTCAGCCCGGCCAATTTTTCTTTTATTCGTTCATGATTATACCAATAGATATATTCTTCAATCCGACTTTTTAATTCTTCATAGCTTACTAATTTTTCTCCATAATACATTTCTTGTTTTAAAATGCCAAAAAAATTCTCCATGGAAGCATTATCCGCACAGGTTGCTTTTCTAGACATGCTTTGGAATACTTTATTCTCTTTTAATGTTCTCACCCATTGGTTGTGCTGGTAATGAAAGCCTTGGTCAGAATGGATGGTGGTGCGATAGGTTGCATGATTCTTTATTATCTCTATCGTTTCTTTTAAAGGTTCTATGACAAGATCTAACGTTGGACGTTCCTTGATTTTATACGCAATAATTTCTCCGTTATAAAGGTCAAGAATCGGATTTAAATATAACTTCTCTTCACTTAGACATTTGAATTCTGTAATATCGGTTACTAATTTTTGAAGAGGAATTGGCGTGTTAAAACGGCGAGACAATCGGTTTTTCGCCACTTTTCCAACGTTTCCCTTATAGGAATTGTATTTACGGGATTTTCGCATAAATTTCACACATTTCAATCCCAATTCGCACATAATGCGATATACTTTTTTATGGTTGATAACGTATCCTAATTTATTTAGTTCTCTAGTAATACGTTTATAGCCATAACGTTCATGGAACTTTTTAAATAAATCTATAATGATTTTTTTTAGTACTTTGTCTGAATCTTCTCTGCCAAAATTTTTCACATGATAGTGATAGGTTGCTTCAGGTATGCCCACAGCAAGGAGAATATCTTTTAATCGGAATCCTTCTTCTTTAAGTCCAAATGCTACCTTTGCCTGTGCTTTTCGTGGAAGGCATTTGGATTCTCCCGAAAAGCTCGTAGCTTTTTTAGGTACGCATTTTCTAGCCTTAATAGTTCATTCTCTCGTTCTAATATTTCTTCACGTGTTAACTTTTTTTCTTCCTTTTTCTTCCGTTTATTGGGTTTCTTAGACATAGAAGACTCCCCCTTTGGTTTCAGGCCTTCTACTCCTTGTTCCTTAAATTCTTTCATCCAGCGTCTAATTAAGGAAGGGTTGTTCAATTTAAATTGAACAGCAGTTTCTAAAAAAGTAGCACCTGTCTTTAACACAAATTGTATCGTATTTAATTTAAATTGAACAGGATAAAACTTCCTAGCTTTTTTTCTTTTTAACCCATCCATTCCCTGAGACTTATAGACTTTCACCCATTCAAATATTGGTGTTGCGCTACCCATATTATATTTTTTTGCTAATAATTTATATCCTAGGTTGCCATATAAATACTCGGTGACAAGATTTATTTTAAATTCTTCACTATATTTAGCCATAAAAACACCCCCGAAAATTAGATTTCTACTCTAACTTTGGGGGGTCGGTACCTTATTATTGTTCGGTTTGTTTGCGTTTAGAAAAACTTGGCTTGTCGCCAAGTCTTTAGCGAACGCCATAGTTTTTCTTATACTATAAACCATAAAATTTTATACTTTACTATAGTACTAGGACAATTTTTTGTTCGTTTTTTAATCCATGTTTTCGTTTTATCCCAGCCCGTTTTTTTATTGAACAGTTAATGTTGATTTCATATCGGCATGACCTTCTCCACACGGTACATTACAATAAATTGTATATTCTCCTGGTTCATTAGGTGTAAAAGTTACTTTTCCATTTCCTTGAATGTTAACATCAAACTCATTAATCCCAATCCCATGCTGTCCTTCTTCATTAGTTAGCGATATTGTAATTTCTTCACCAGCATTCACAACATACTCAGGCTTATCAAATGTAAAGTTTGTAGCAGTCATATCGATTTGGTTCGTTGCATTACTCTCCGTAGCATCCGTTCCGTTAGCTTGCTCAGAATCATCTTCACCACCACAAGCAGCAAGAAAGAAAAGAAACAATAAAACAGCTGATAGTAAAACTTTTTTCAAAGCCAAATCCCCTTTCAATTATTTTTCAAATTGAATCATAATCCATAACTGTCCATTTTTTATCAAGGTTACAGGACAAATTTTTGAACATAGAGAAAAATATTCTATATACTGTTATTTTTCTACATATATCTAAGTGCTACAAATTAGAGCCTGTTTCGTTCGATACCATGAATAGTTCATGTTGGTCCAATTGCCAAACATGAGATACATAAAAAAACTAATCCTCTAATAATTGAATCAAGTTACCAACTATCGCTATATTCGAAAGTAGCTAACTTTCTTATATTATTTATCTCATCAGAAGGTTCCCGTTTGTAAGCTGCTGCTAACTGAGCTATTGTCCTTCTATTAGTAGAGGTTACGAAAGAGTTCCGCTCATAGAAATCTCCACTTGCAGAGGCAATAATATATTAAGGGGGTTGACCTCATCATCCAAGGGTAAAAAAGCCAAGGACTAAAGTTCGTTTTTATTCGGTGAGAGGACTAGCTTTCTTAAGATAGATGATAGAAAAAATTCTTGTTTTACTATTTTCATATTGGAAGAATGGATATTGTCTATTGTTCTCCGATTAATATTAGCACCAATAAAATACAGACCAATTGGATTAAGAATATCCATAAACTTTCCGATGATTTGGTTTTCGCTTCGCATATGCTCAAGCATGATAATCTTTCCGTTTGATTTCGTAACACGTCGAATCTCTTTAAGTCCTTGAACAGGATCTGGAACAGAGCAGAAGACACATGTAGAAATAACCGTATCAAATGTATTATCGGGAAATTCCAAGTTTTGAATATCCATTTCGAGTAATTGAATATCTACAGGAAGTCGATTTGCTTTTTCCCTTGCTCTTTTAAGCATGTTCGGGCTAAAATCTATCCCCGTCACTTGAACTTCTTTAGAATAGTACTTTAAATTAGTTCCTGTACCTACACCAACTTCTAGTACACTTCCATCTGCTTGTTGAATCAATTCCTTTCGCCACTCTTCTTTCATGATATGCTCCATTAAATCAAAAACACCTGATATACGATTGTATCTTTTTTTAATCGTTTCTGTTTGTTTATTCATCTTGAACTTCCTTTCAAATTGCTATTAGAGTCTGTTCAAAAAAGTTCGTTACAATGGATGCGACTTGTTTTGTTGGTGTCCATGTATGTAATTGTACATATTCTTCTCCCTGAAACAAAGGACGCATAGAGTCTAGGTCCTTTTTATCGTTCCTTCCACTGCTCATACTATTAATGAATCTTGATTGTTTTGAATATTTATGAGCGTCATAGCAAGGCGAAGCTAAACAGCCCTAGAATAAAAATCAATTTTTAGATACTATTCCCTTACTGGTAAATCATACACATAACAGATGAAGAATTTATGTGGAAATTATGTGGATCTTATGAAAGAGCTTGTTTCTTTTTACATGAAGTATTTGATGTATTATTTATGATATACTCTTGTTATATTAGGAGGTGAATTATATGAAACAGAAAGAAAAAATATTAACGACACTTGAACAAATCAACGATAAATTGGATGAGCAAGGCAGAAAATTAGATGAAGACAACTTAAAACTGGATGAGCACGGAAAAAGATTCGAGGAACAACAATCTATTCTAGTTGCCCTTCGTTCCGGACAGGAACATCTAAAAGCAGAAATTGATGGAATGCGTATGGACAATGCTAAAGAATTCGATCATATAAAAAAAGAGCTGAACAATGTAAACTTGAATTTTTCAGTCCTCCGTGATGACGTTTGGGCAAATAAAAAAGTCTTCACCAAACAAAAATCATTTATTCCGCATTTTAACCTCTCTTTACGTACTCTTCACAGACAACAACCGCTCTAAAAGCTTTTTTCAACAAAAGAGCTTACCAGAATATCGTTCTTTTCCAGTAAGCTCTATTATAATTTTCACAACACACTATTCCGTCTTTTATAAATATTTTCTTTCAATTTTATTTCATGTATCCTTCAAGACAATCTACAATCTCTGCTCACTAAGTTTGCATTTCTTTCCCTTGCACTTTCTTTTTGTAATTCACAGAGATAATACCCATTGCTACCAAAACGAGTGCACTAATAATAAAGATCGTTAGTTTTTCCTCAGGAATAAAGACTGCTGATAACACTGCGCCAGAAACAGGTGTTAAAAATTTATACATGCTAATTTCCCCAGCTTTGTTATATTTTAAAATAGAGTACCACAAAGCAAAAGCAGCTGCCGATAATACTGCTGAATAAATAAATAACCACCAACCCAAAGTCGTAAAAGTCATTGCATGATCACTCAGCTGAGGCACCCCTACGATTAACATTATTCCGGATCCAATAGTTAATTGCCATCCAGTGAGAGCAAATGGGTGGATACCAACTGCTAGTTCCTTTGCCATAATGGTACCGATAGCCCCTGTTAGTCCTGATAAAATCATGTACCCCTCACCGGTTAACTGGAAGCTGAGCTGTAGTTCCTGTCCCCAATTAGCCACAATAATTCCGGTAAATCCTGCTACTAAGCCAATTGCTTTGTTCCAATTCAAGCGGTCATTTGTATAGAAAAAATGCGCTAGTACAACGGTAAAAAACGTTCCACTAGATATTAAAATTGCTCCTTGCATACCGGAAACATTGGCCAATCCATTATAAAAAAAGAAATATTGTAATCCTGTTTGGATGAACCCAAATATGGTAAGAAAAAACAGTTGTCGTTTTGTTACCATTAAGTACTTTCGATTTACTATTAGTAAACCGACTAGGATCATGATTCCAGCTAGCAAAAATCTCATTCCTGCTAACACAATTTTAGCAATTGTATCATCTGCAGCCATTTGCAATTCCTCATAGCTCACTTTTAACACAGGAAATGCACTGCCCCATAAAATGGAGCAGAAAACAGCTATGCCTACGACAACCCATTTATTTTTTAAAACCTGATTCACTTCATGTCATCTCCCATGCTGTGTTCTTCACTAATTGCTAGTTTAAACGAACGCTTTTTTGTTTCTAAGAACATACTTATACACTAAGGAGTATTCTATCATGTCTTAGTAAAATAATCATATACTAGAATTCAGACAGAGATGTATTTTACAAGAGAAATGCAATTGTAAATTGAGAATGTTGCAACTTGACACAAAGTCTCTTTGAGCAGAAATATTAACGAAGAAGCCAACTATAAACAGAATTTAAAAAGGATAGCATGCTCATTTTTCCGTACATGTTACAATGAGTTAAATATCTTGCAATACTCTCACTTAGTTAATGTATTACTTTTTCATGCTCGTGGATAAGAAAGAGTAAGGTCTGTACATGCACCTAAAGAACGCTTTCATATTGGCTGAACAATAGACGCCTTATGTAAGCTAGAGGAGGCGCGTTTCAGTTTCCATATGTAAAGATCGGTTACTATTACAAAAACTTGGCTTGTCGCCACGTCTTTATGGTGAAAGCTATCCTTTTTCCTATACTATAGAGCCTAAAGTTTTATATTTTCCTATAGTATAAAAAAGTTAATGGAGAGGATTTACAAAGTTATCGTTATTGCAATACTTGTATTTCTTTATGGTAGGTTAATCGGAAAATTAATCTGCCATTCTTGCTTATCTGTTATGGATAGAGAAATCATTCAGTGGGATTTTCTATGCCCCACTGATGACAAATTAATAGTGCACTGTTATACAATTATTTCCAGCACATAAACTGAAGTCTTCCAGTATCGGGCTAACGAAACAAAATTCTTTATCTATAATTGCAAAAATTCGTTTAAGCATATGCTATAAAACACTCGGCTCTTATTAATTAATAGAAGCGTAGTTCAAATTACTCGTCACTGTTTTATTAGCTCGACAAAATGAGCAATTATCCTTGCAGTTAGTCCCCAAATCACCTTTCCTTTATAGTAATAAAATAATTCATCTGCTGCTCGCACACTCCATTCATATTTTTTCCCACCTTGAATATGTTCATATGGAAAATTAACTTCAGGAATGACTTTAAAATTCACCTTATATGCTTCAGGCTTTGTTTCTAGGAAAAATTGTAAAGGGACTGTGAATACCTCATCTACTTCTGCACGATTTGGTACAATTTTTTCTGGATGATGAAGCACTCCAACAAATGGAAATATGATTCTTCCAAAATCAGATACAATATAATCTAGTGGAACAACATCACTTATATTCGTAATATCTACACCTATTTCCTCTGATGTTTCCCGTAACGCACAATGCAGTTCACTTTCGTCATCTTTTTCTACTCTCCCGCCCGGAAAACAAATATCGCCAGGCTGATTGCGCATTTTTAATGAGCGTACTTCGAATAACAAGTGCGTTTCATTTTTAATTTCTACCATAGGAATAAATATACCAAATTCTCGAAAGTGTTCACGTCCTAAAATAGTTGGCTTACGATCCCTTAATTTTGCTATTACCTTAGTCGCATTCACCTTATCACCTCCGACGACATAACCAGCCACAATCTATTATATCGTTGTCATCTCCAATTGAACAATATTCACATATTAAATCCATTTATGCCTATTATATATAGAACTGTTTAATAAAGTGAATCTTCAATCCGTGTTTTTTCTTTTATCCTCCACTTATCCTCCTAGTGTTCATCTCGTAGTGTTGAAGTGGAGATCTTAACTACCAGTTACATGCAGGAGAAAATTATTAAGCAAGCTGTCGATATTTCCCGGGAAATGAATAAGACTTTTGACAAATATCGCCCAAGTGACTTAAGTTAAAGGAAATGGAATATTAATTTATTACTTATCTTTATTTAAAGAAGGACAATGATGAAGTAAACCTCCAGTTAGTGAAGCTCTTTTCTTCCACTAAATCAATTGAGCATGAGGTGCCGTAATATCCATCACTTTAACTTTTAACCGATTTAAGGTGGTGTTACGGCACCTTTTATACTAGATAGTCTATAACTGCTATTAGGATTAATTCTTCATTTTACTTGGCAACCAGAGATAGATATAATTAAAATATTTAACTTTCCTTTAATGTGATTAAGCAAATAAAGGTTACCGCAATAAAAACCCGATCTCCATTATTAAGTGAATCTTCAATAGTGGAATTTTTCTCTGTCCCCCACTGACTGTTAGAACGAACAGAATCGAGCATTTGGCTTGCAAGTTTGATTCCTCGACTATACTCTCCCAGGGTTCATTTCGTAGCATGGAAGTGGGATCTTTACTGTAAGTTACATGCTGGATAAAAGTTCCCCATCCGTCTACTTTTTTGTCTATAGCTTATAAAAAAGCGACCAGTTAACCTGAAATGTTAACTGGTCGCTACGGGTTAATTCATTTCAATTTCTTCAACAACCCTTTCTACAATCATTGCACTTTTCTTGGCTGTAAGATCTCCGCCACCTGTGGTAAATACATTTTGTTTCAGAATTTCATCCATTGCGGCATTAATTTTCGATGGATTAGCTGGTTCTATTGGATTGTCAATCGAATAAGTAACTACTTTTCCTTCCTCATTCGTAAACTTTAATTCTAGCCTTTTCACATTATCCCTCCTTCTCCATATGTTTCTAAACGTATTATTAAACAATACTCGAAGTGTCTTTACGTTCAATTTTCTTTAATGAATGTTGTTGCAATCCTGCAAGCACTTGTGCAACAGCGTAAAGCTGATCAGGGGTAGCATCGATTTTAATATTGTTAAAGCTCTTGGCTTTTACTAGCGGCTTCCCTGATCCTTCATCCAATCCGCTATTAAACTCCAAACGTAATGATGAATCTGTAATTGTTGCCAAAGCCATTTGATCACCTCCTTCTGACCTAACATTCGAATGTAGCATCAAAAAGGTGGCAAAAAGAACTCCTATTATAATTTAAAATACGTATTATCAAAGTGAAAAAAGCAAAACAAATTGTTGCTTTGTCTTTTTGCATTTTATCCATTTATGCACTGTGGATTTTTTGTTCATCTAAATCAGGTGCTCAGTGACTAGCAAACTTCGATCTTCTTCCTACGATAAGTAGTCAATCTCGTCGAATCTAAAGAAAGTGCGACTGAAAGCGGGCTAGTCGCTCAGGCGTCGGCCCTCCCTGTTTTAGAGGCATGTTTTTCTTTATCCTGGATGTAAGAAGCCTTATTTTTCTTATGTCAAAAATCTGCTTATGATGCTGCGATGAGAAAAACGGCTTCTAAATCCCGATTCGTTACGGTCGGCAGGACAAGAAAAGACTACGACAGCGACACATTGCACGACGAAAAAGTGATTTTCTTTTTCTAGGAAGTAGAAGCTTCTTAAATAAACATCGCGGTTTTCAAGGAAGAAAGCGCTCCATGAATGAAGTTTTCACTTTATTTCGTTAAAAGTTCTCCCAGTTTGTACATTGCTAAATGTGTGCCCGTACCTAAAAATGTTTAACTTAATATAAGCCCATTAGTAAATAAAGATATCCATATAGGAAAATAAGAGAATATATTAGTAAATTAAACATCTCAACGGATTAGTCGGCCCATAGAATCATAAATACCTATTAGCTTAGGCTTGGAAGAGATTCCTTCTACAACAGCAATTTGAGCATTTGTAACAAAAATTTGGGTACGAAATGCATAAAGGGCAGTATCTCCAACTTCTACATTATCCGTAGCCAACTTCCCATAATAATCAATATTGGTCGGATCATTTTCAATAATCCTAACTTCTCTTAAGTTATCTTTGCTTGTCCCTACGAGCGCGTTTTTCATATGTGAGCGGGGGTAAAATCCTCCTCCAAATACGTATCCATGATTGTTATAAATATGAGAAACTTCGGTCACATAAACTATTGCTGGTTTCTCAGCTAATTCTTTTGAGGCATGAAGTGGTGTTGTTCCCGTTAGTGCATGTCCTGGCTCCCCTTGTGTTGCCCCGTTTTTTTTCAATATATCCATTGTTGCAACAGATGTACCACTGGGCATATTCATTTCCAGATTGGTATGTCCATTAGCCATTAAGAATTCCTTGGCTTTTTGCATTGACGTAACATTTGCAGTAACCATAGGAACATCATTTTCAATTATTATACAAGGAAAACTTGTTAATCCTGCTAGTTCAATCCCTTCTAAATGTTCTATCCTTTTGAAGTCTTCGGCTAATTGAGCTAACGTAAATCCGCCTTCCTGCCCATTAAAAACAAAATCGCCTTTATTAGCTATACGCAAAAATATTTTTTGTTTTATTCCTTTTTGCGATGCTATATCACTAATATTTTTGGCATTTTCATAGCTGAAAACTGTAACAAATTCAGGGGAAAGGTCTAATATTTGTGATATTATTTGTTTTGGTATTTGTACTAAATGACCAACATGTCCTAATTTAACTGACGTTTTGCTTAGTGTAATTGCTTCCCAAGGATCAACAGCAACTGCTTTTTTAATTCCAGCTTCAACAATCGCTTCTGTCACTACAGGATTACGACCAATTTGTTTTGTCATTAAGAGTAGTTCAATATCCTGTTTTTTGGCTTCTTTAATTAAAGCTACTGCATTTTTTCGTATCATATCTAAATCAAGTACATACGTATTTGGGGAGATACTTCCTTGTTGATGAAGTTCTAATGAGACATCTATTAATTTTCTGTTGTATTTTTTTACAGCTTCTAAAAACATAATTGTATCCCCTCTCTACATGTCTTGTAATAACGGAAGAAAAGATGTTCCATTTTCTGTTTTGTTTAATCCCAGATAATTTGCTGCAGTTGCAGCAATATCAGATAATGTTGTTCTTTCACCAATACGAACTGGTGAGAATTGCTTATTATAAACCAACAAGTAAGTTTTCTCCCTCGTATGCTGACTATGACCAATGGTAGGATCATTGCCATGATCAGCACTTAACATTAATAGGTCCTCTTCTCTCATATTCTGTAGTATATCTGATAAATATCGATCCACTATTTCAATACGATCAGCATATCGTTCTGGGTTTTGTGCATGCCCTGCTAAGTCGGTTTCCTGAACTGTTGCAGCAATAACGCCATGATTTAAACTGTTCATTTCATGTAGAATATCTTTCATTACTTGTTCGGTATCCACACCAGGAAACTTCTTTGCTTTTTCACAATAAATGACATCTTGCATCTTTCCGACGAGAGATACTTCGAGACCCGATGTTGTTGCTAATGTTGGCAACTGATATTCTGGTGAAATACCAAACCCTAAGTGTCGGACTTGATACCCCTGGTTATATACCTTAGATTTAGGAGAATTCACTCCTACTAAACCATCTTTCCTTCTTTCTACTGAGTTTTGTAATTCTTCAGCAGTAACATTTTCACCTCCTAAAGCGATCACTCGATTTACTCTTACATG
The DNA here is from genome assembly GCF_900162615.1 of Virgibacillus proomii. Taxonomy (NCBI): domain Bacteria; kingdom Bacillati; phylum Bacillota; class Bacilli; order Caryophanales; family Bacillaceae; genus Virgibacillus; species Virgibacillus proomii. The sequence goes on from NZ_FUFN01000009.1 coordinate 562,952, forward strand.
ATCACGTACACATTTACCAACTTTTAGCACTTCCTCAAACGTGATATAGTCTAAAGGGGCACTTACATTATATATTTGTCCATAATCGGTTTCAATATTATCCGCTACAATTACAAGATGATTAACCAACAAATAAGGCAAATCAGGATTTGGTATAGTTACCGTGTAGCCTGCTTGTTCGAGTGCAGCTTTTACGTGGTTCATGTTTTTAATAAATGGAGCTAAATAGGCTTTCTTTGGTTTAGTTCCCATAATTTCGTTATGCCCCTCGAAACTATCCGCCCCATGGTGCATCAGTCTTAAAACACCGAAGCTTGCTATATTAGACACATTGTTTAGATTTGGGTGATGTAAAATCTTATTTATACCTAGTCTTTGAAAGGTGGGTATTTTTATAGAAGGCACTTTGTCGATTATATGTTTAAACGTATTTGCACCTACATCTTGAGGATGATAATATTTTGCATCCTCCATATATCCTACACCCAAACTATCTAATATGATGATGATGACTCTTCTTTCCATGATGATATCCTTCTTTCCTTTTATCTTTCTAAGGCTCGCTCAATTGAACTCTTCAATATTCTAATGATTGTTTCGGAACCGCTGCGCAGAGGATTAATTCGTATCATGCTATTTTCAAGCGATGGATTAGCCGCTAAAAAAGTTCCTGACACACGATAAAACATCGGTGCAAATTCATATCTTGACTCTGCACCTACTGGATTAGGAGTGGCTCCAAACTCATTCGCATATAAAAGAACTTTTTTTGCAATTGGTTTAGAAAACTCAACCAAAATCACTTTTGATTGTGCGTTTACCAAGTAAGCATTTTTCACTCCTTTTACAGCTCCACTATTAAGGAATAGCAGTAATTGTTCATTAACTTTTGCCTGTATAGCTAACATAACAGGAGCATAGACAAGACCTCTTAAAGCCTCAAGCGCTTCATACCCTTGTACTTGACTGCCTCCAGAATAATTTACCTGTTCAATTTTATTAATTAATTCCTTTTTCCCTAGAACTAATCCAACCCCTTCTGGTCCCATTAATTTAAATAATGAAAATGTTGATAAATCAGCTCCAGCCTGTACTCCAATTTGTTTCACCTTCATGGCAGCGTAGTTATCATCCGTAATAATGGTTAGATTTGGACTTAGCGATTGGATGATTTGGATAACTTCAGACAAATCATAATGATCATCTATTATCTGTCTCGTGTGCTGAATTAAAACACCCTTTAAATTTGGAGTTTGTAAAATAATACGATTTAGTTCCTTGGAGTCATGGAAATCAACGTATACAAGTTCAATCCCCATCATTTCTAAGGTAGTTTTACTTGTTGGATAGATTGGCGCATCATGAACAAGCAGTCGATCACCAGCCTTTAAAAAAGAGAAAAATCCCATTCTCAATGCACCAGTACCTGCTCCACGTACTAATACTGCTCGCTCTGCATTAAAAAAATCTGCTAATGTTTCTTCTACTTTTTTTGTAAAAGTTGGTTTATTGATACCTTTTGTAACCCCTAAATCGCCTAATGTAAGCAATTCATCTCCACGAAAATGTCTAGTAACTACATCTATTAATGTAAATTGTCTTTGCTGGGCTTCATCAATTGAAATATTCTCTAAAGGAAAAGTTTGCATTTCAGCTTACCCCCTCATAAATATAGCTGGATTTTTAACGAGCATTCTCTCAATACTTTCCTCCGTAATGCCATACTTTTGTAAAAGAGGCACAAAAGTATCTAATAAATAGGAATAGCCTAAACCACCTTTATATTCTAAATGGGATTTTCTTGTAATATCCATGGATAAAAACACTTGTTCTATATATCCTTCATCCTGTATTTTTTTTAACATCTTTGCACGAACACTATCAGGCATATAATTTTCCTTTCCAACTGTATCAAACTCTACATTGACACCTTCTCTTAACATGTTTAAGACATAATCTGCATCACCAGTTAAATCAACATGCCCTATAATGACGCGACTTAAATCGACGTGATGTTTCTTAAAGAATTCAACCTGTTCATGACCCAGTGTTCCAATTGAAGTATGAGTTGTTATTGGTTTTTTTGTTTCTTTATGAGCAATTACAGCTGCTTCAAACACTCTTTTTTCTGCTTCTGTCCATTTGTTATAACTAGTACCTATTTCTCCAATTATTTCTGCTTTCATCTTCGTCCCCTTAATTCCTTCATCGATCTCCTTCATCATTCTTTTCGCAAGTTGTTCCCTTGTTTCTCGAAATACTAAAATGGGATAGAATGCCTCTTGATAGAACCCAGTAGAAAATATGATATTTATTCCACTTGCTTTGGAAACTTTTTGTACATATGGGATATTCCTTCCCATTCCAAAATTAGTCACATCAATAATATTTCTAACTCCCTTTTGGTATAGCTTTTTAAACTCTCTAACCGTTTCCGGAAATACATCTAAATGACAATCTTCATTATTTTTTACTTCTGACAAATCAATCGTCGTATGCTCATGCATATAAGTAATACCGCTTTCTAACAAAAAAATTACCTTCTTTCTTCTTGGAGTAATATCTCTCCAACTAGTTTTATTTAATTGGAGAGATTGATTGACGAATATAGATTTACCACAAGCCAACTAAATGTAGAATATTTACTAAAATACCTAATAGAATTACTGCTATCGGACCAACAGCTAACTCAACAAGTGGCTTTTTGGAGATACGATTGATTAAATAGAAACCAATCACCCAGAAAAACCCGATCCCAGGAGCAATTTTTTCACCTGCCATCGCACTACCAATTAAAATAGCGATCCCAAGAACATCTGTAAGAGACGTACGAATATGCTCTCCCATTTCACGAATACCAGGTAGTTTATCCATTCCCTTTGAAACTGCTGATAGAGAAATTACCTCTACATACATTACAAGCGCTCCCAATACAAATGCCAAAATCGGAATATCTCTAAAAATAAGACCAACCGCAAAAATAAGTGTAGTTCCTGCTAATCCATAAACCCCGGTAACAATAGCAGTAGAAAATACTAGAGGTATAAAACCTATTGCTCTAGCAAACGTAGTAATAGCTGCCTCTGTTATCTTTCCATCATTAATTAACGCTTGAGGCATTGCATCAACTGCTAGAATCAACATTGCCGAGGCCAAAGCAACAAGACCTCCCATTAAAGCTAATAACCATCGATTTTTCCGAATCCGATTGACACGTTCTTCAAAAATATTTACTAAATCTGCATTTGTTGTTTCTTCATCGTCTTTAATTCGTGATGCTAAGTAAACCATCATTAGCATACCTACTAATAGAGAAATGCCTTCAGGACTTAGAGAAACGTCATAGCCTGCTAAAGTAAATGTTCCGTATTTTGCTAAAAGCAAGTAAGAAGCCAATGTTATAAGGGCAGTCACAGCAGCTTTCTTTAAACCGTGTTGATACCCAACTGCAACCGCCGGAAATACTGTAAACGCAATAATAATCGGATTGCCAATAAGACTTAAGGAATCCAAGAAGTTAACAGGCAACTGATTAAATATATCAACTACGAATTGTAGTCCTAAAACGATGCCAATACTATAGACAGCACCAATAATACCCGCAAGGGCCATTCCTATTTTATTGTAAGGAGTCCAAATACCAATTATGTCACATGCTAGTAAAATGCTGTGCCCGATAATAATTGTAGCCCCTATAGAAAGTGGGATACCAAAACCGATGATTAAACCAAAGCTTAATGCAAAACTAGTTGCTGCAAGTTCCCCCCTTGTAATTCTTCCTTCTAAATACTCAGGCATAATGGGACGAAGACCATCGTTAAATACTGCAACACCACGATTCACAAGTATAGAACCTAATGCACCTAGAGCAGCTATGACAATAATTTGAATCAGATTAAAGTCCATATTCTCTACCTCTTCTTTCTATTCCTTATTTAATAGTGCAGGGATTAATATATTTAAAACATTTGTTGTAGATGGAGCAGTAAAACCAAATGCAATTTTACCTTCATTTACTTGTTTACAAATATCTTCTTCCTTCATTATGGAAGTTGGTGAAGCTAACGAAACACATCTGTCTTTACCTAATAATGCAATTGCCATGGCTAACGCTCCACCTGAACCAGTTTCACAGGCGCCGATATAGTAATCCGCCTTATTATTCTTTAAATCCATAACAGCATTTAGATCGGTTTTTACCGTCACTTCAAGATTGCTTCCCCCCAATTCTTTAACCTGTTTTTCAATTGCCTGCTTATTCAGCTGTCCACCAATAACAATCTTTAACATCTTAAAAACCTCCTAATTATTTATTTGATTCTATTACTCGATGAAGGTGAAGGTAAAAATAGTTTCTTTCTTCGTTTGGTAACTTTTTATTTATTTGTGAGTTAACATAGGTGATAATCTCATCGATGGCTTCTTTATGTGGCATTGTATCTATTTCCTTAAGTATTGCTGCTGGAGGTCCTTCAATTTGTTCCCCCCTTTCCATTCTTGTTAAAGCCATACACAAATGCGTCCAGAACATCTCAGAATCTTGTATGATCTTTACATTAAATTTCTTTGTTAAAAAGTCGTATGTGCTTAAAGTTATATCAGATGCATTTTGTATAATGACTTGATTAGTTAGCAAAATATTTAATTTCTCCTGGATTTCTAACCTTTCCACCACACCAACCTCCAATGTACAGTATTTAGTATTTTGAATTTAAAAATTAAACTTTTAATAGCTTGGTATTTTTATACCTTTTTCAACCTCTTTTTGTATGTTTAATATTTGGCTAGTTTCAACCAAAGGCCATTTTTCGATAATTTCCTTTTCTCTATCACCATCAATTACAATCACTGCTTCTGAAGTATCTTTTGATATCTCTATCGCTTTTGGTGATTGAAAGCTTGTTGATCTAAACGTTTGACTCATTTTACTTTCGTCTGCATTCCAAATGGTAGCATCAATTTGGAGAGACATTAACATATCAAATAATTGCATATAATTGGTATTAACATATTCCACATTTCTATGTTCAAATTCTGCAAATGTCAACTTCATTTGGTCTGGAGATTCCATATCAACGCCAATTTTCATTCCATCCTGAACCTTACTTTGGTTTGGATCAGCCAAAAAAATTTTATGAGTAGAAACGTAACTATTAGCACCAAATTCCTTGAAGACTTTTAGATTAGAATATTTAGATAGTACGCTTTTTGCTGTCAATTTTGAAACAATCGCAAAATCACTTCTTTTAGTTCGCACAGTCTCTATTCGATTTAAATCGCCTCTCATGTACATTAAGTTTACTTTCTTTCCTGCTGATTCAAACACTTCTACTAAGCCTGTAGCTAAACCTTCATATTTTCTAGAGTATGGCAGTGGCATTGACCCAGCTAAAGGTGCAATTCCTGCAATCTCTAGTAATAAATCATTATCTTTATTTGTTAAGAATGTACCAAGATGACCTCGAGCTTCTAACTTAATTGCTCTTAATTCTTCTAATAAACTAAGTGCACTCTGTACAGTTCCTCTACCTATTGATAATTTTTTACTATAATCAGAAACTCGCGGTATTTTATTTCCTGTTTCTAATTGTATTAACTCCTTGGCAATATTTTTAGCAGTTAGCCCATTTTTAGAGTAAAACTTTTCCCACATTATTATCATCCTTAAATCAATATACTATATTTTGTATAATTATATTATAACGTTTTCATTTATCTTTGCAACCGTTTATATGATAATTTTAATTATTTATTTCTTCAAAACCATCGGTTAGTAAAATGTAAATCTGTCAACTTCTTTTCCTGATGTAAAAAAATACCTTTTCCAAACAGCGGGAAGTGAAATGCTTCTTCTAATTTTTTGGCAAAAACAATGCTTTTTAGCATTTTCAAAACCTTTTTTAGCAATGATTAATAAACCAGTTGCCAAGTTATTTGTTGGAACCGTAATAGCAGTTGTTTGATAAATATTTGCAGAGCGCACTAAATATTTTCCACTATTCTCAGTAATTTTTTCGCCTACTTTTCCAAAATTCCGAGCTATTGTTTCTCCGTATCCAAAAACATCTATAGGCCCTTCACAGGTTATAATTAATTCCTGCTTATTTTTTTCTAGAATGCCCTGAATTAACTTCATTCCAATTTTTCGATCTTCTATTCCGGTCATATCTACTTCTCTACAATCGAACAGTCTTTGATCAATTTTTGACAGCAATGCATTACTTTGTCATTCATATCCACTTACTGGGCAATTTACTGTACTTTTCTTTGGGATTACTATGCTTAACTTTTCGACCATATTTCCAGTAAGCTTTTTGGCTGTTATAACCCCCCATTATGTTATTCAGCATAGATATGTTCTTTGCAATAACGCCCACACTCGCATTAAATTCAATTCCATCTGTTGAAATGCTTTTGTTCTTCGTAAATAAAGTGAAACTTCATTCAGTTGGAGTTTTTTTTCATCTCCTACTGAATGTTAGTACCGCAAGGGTATGACCTAAAGGCCCTTAAACGAATCGAGCATTTAGGTGCCGTAAGAATCCCACTTCAAGACCTGAGTTGATACAACAGGGTCTAAGTGGGAGATAACGGCACCTTACATGCAAGCCCAGCTCCTATTACAGAAGGCAATTGACAGCTCATAGGTGCAAGAACCACCGCCATCTGTTCCTATGGCAAAGTCGTTTAATCCTCTTAAAATATTTATCGGACTACCACTAGTAGATCCTGTCATTTCTCTGTAGGTTATAGGGTTATTCAAATCAGGATCAATAGCTCTTCCAAGATGGGCTGCTTTATCTATTGTTAAGAACACCATTTGTGATTTTCAGAGTTAATCTAACCAACACTTGCTTTGGTATTTAATTTGTGTCTTTAATTCCGTAAAACAATAATGGATGTTTATCCTTTACGCGTAATTTTAAAGATGGGTTTAACGTAACAACGGATCTGCCTATTTCTCTCTCAGCTAAAATCATTCTTTTCTTAATTGTCACTACATAACCTTCCAATCCTATTTGATTCTTAATCCAAAATACAAAATATAGTATATGTACATATTGTAACGTTTTCAAAAAATCTTCAAGTTACGTTTTACTATTTCGCATAAATGTAAATCTGCTCTATATTATGTATAATAACAATACTTCCTAGCAGATTCATACATATTCTGGATATTATTGCATAATTGTCTTATGCAAACTTCATAATAAGTATAATTATATATCTAGCCTTACAACAATGTAACCTAATTGTAATTTACGTTCGACAAATATAGTAGTAAAATAGTGAATAGTTAGGTTTTTAATGAGGTGTATTTATGTCGAAAAACCGTGAAAATATATATAGAGTGAGGAATCATAAGAAAAAAAAGCGTAAAAAACGCTTGCTTTTTTTAATCATTCCATTATCCCTTCTTTTAATTGGGGCTGCTTCCTATGGAATTTATGTATATAACACTGCTCAAGAAGCAGCTGATGATTCTTATGAAGGAATAGGAAGAAATGGTGAAAAATCTAAATTAAGAGACGAAGCAGTCACTCCTATTGAGGATAATGTTTCTGTCCTTATCATCGGCGTAGACGACACCGTAAAACGTGATTTTAAAGGGAAAAGTCGATCTGATGCACTAATGCTTGCCACCTTTAACAAACAACAGAAAGATGTAAATATTTTAAGTATCCCTAGAGATTCGTATGTAAATGTACCCGACTATGGTTTTACAAAGATTAACCATGCCTACTTTTATGGCGGACCAAAAAAAACAATAGAAACAGTTGAAAACTTTTTAAATGTACCTGTTGATTATTATGTACGTCTGAATTTTGAAGCTTTTATTGAAATTATTGATACAATTGGCGGAATTCAATATGATGTACCGTTTGCGATAAATGAATTGGATTCTAACGATAATCCAAATGCCGTCCAATTAAATCCCGGATATCAGACATTAAATGGCGAAGAAGCATTAGCATTAGCTAGAACAAGAAAGTACGATAGCAAAGAAGCTGCCACAGCTTCTTCGATATTAAAAGTAGATGAACTAATTAAAGCTGTTGGTGATAACATGAGCACCAATTTATCCTTCAATGAAATGAAAAGCTTCATTAGTTATGGTTTAAATAACAGTTTGGCAATAAACACGATAAATTTAGAAGGAACAGGAACCAAATTAAATGACGGATTATGGTATTATCAGGTAGACGAACAAAGTAGGAGTGCAGCGGAGAATCAATTAAGAGATCACCTTAATTTTCAAACAACCACTCCTAATGGGCAAGAATATACGCAAGAAACTAGTGAAAATTTGTAATTTCATATTAGAAAAACCTGGCTTTCCGCCAAGTCTTTATGGCGAAAGCTATCGTTTTTCTTATACTATAAAACCTAAAGTTTTATAGTATAAGAAAAAAATTATCTAAATTTCACCATAAAATGTATGATATTGTCTAAATATAAAAGTCAACCCTAGACAAGCGGTTAAACCTATAAAATTACGGTTTTCTATTCCTTCGTTTTCCTAGACATTTCTTAAATCTGCAGATATGTTATTTACTAATATGGTTATTCATAGTAAGATTAATTATATTGAAACCTTACCATGTCTATAATTCGACAAAAATCTACAATTCGATATCTAATTTTTTAAGGATGGAGTCCGATGTCAAAAATGCCTACACAAACCAGGATAGTAAAAAGAAAAAAAAGAAAGTTAAGGAAAAGGGCGTATTTTATATTAATTCCACTAATCCTTGGATTTTTTTCGGTAGTAATTTACGCTTCATATTTATATATTAAAGCAGATAGTGTCTTGTCAAATTCTTATGAAGATGATGGGATGGATAAGTCTGCTCTTAGAGAATCAACAGTAGATCCATCAGTAGATAATGTTTCTGTGCTCATTATGGGAGTTGACTCTAGCGATCTGCGAAAAAATGAAGATAACGCTAGAACAGATACTTTAATGGTAGCTACTTTAAACAAAAAAGACAAAAGTATAAAATTAGTCAGTATCCCACGTGATTCGTATGTCTATATTCCAGAGGTTGGATATGAGAGTAAAATAAATCATGCTCATGCCTATGGAGGAACTCAGGCCACTAGAGAAACAGTAGAAAGGTTATTAGATATACCTATTGACTATTATGTAAAAGTAAATTTTGAAGCTTTTATTGAGGTAGTCGATGCAGTAAATGGTATAACCGTTGACGTTCCATATGAACTAAGAGAACAAAATTCAAAAGATCAAGCTAATGCTGTTCACCTTCTACCGGGCAAACAAGAATTAAACGGTGAAGAAGCTCTAGCCCTAGCTCGAACTCGTAAGCTCGATAATGATATTGAGCGCGGAAAAAGGCAACAGGAAATTATTAAAGCTATAGTAAAAAAAGCCGTTTCGGTTAATTCAGTATTGAAATATGATGATATTCTAGAAGCTATCGGTAGCAATATGACAACGAATATGACTTTTAGTGAAATGAAAAGTTTCATTGCTTATGGTACAGAAGGAAAACGTCTTGACTTTGAAACCTATACACTTGAAGGAGCAGATTATCAGCAAAACGGATCTTATTACTGGCAGCTTGATGATACTGCCTTAAGTGAAACTCAAAATATGCTTAAACGTCATCTTGATATTCAATAAAAGCCACACATATGTGTACAAAATTCACGGTTACTGTGTGTCGATATGAGAAAACAAAAATTAATAAGATAAAGATATAAGAAAATCGTACATTCCCATTTTATTTTTACTTTCTAAAAAGATAAAAGTTTAAGGTTCGTTAATCTTTGGTTTTATAAGTCAAAGATTAACGAACCTATTTTTATTTACAGAAAAGTTATTTATGTTCTAACATTGTTCTTACCTTTAAAGCTTCTAACTACTTGAGCTGGACTTTACAATTTATGTTTTAATGCTTTTAAAAAATTGGTCAATGGCTTATAATTGCTACTAATCAACTCGAGATTTTCAATTAGCAATTGCAGGGACACCATTGAAATAACAAAAATAACTATTCCCCCCCACAATGTTGCCATTGAAAATAAAATACCGGCAGCGCTGAACATAGTGCTTAGTGCATAAATTAATAATACTGTCTGCTTATGCGAAAAACCCATCTGCAATAATCGATGATGCAAATGAGAACTGTCTGGGCTTGATAATGGTTGACTATTCACATACCTTCTTACCATTGCAATTAATGTATCCGATATAGGTACAGCCAGGATAAATACTGGAATAAGAAAAGAGACAATCGTTACACTTTTAAAACCTAATAATGCCAACACCGAAATCATGTAACCCAAAAATAAAGATCCCGTATCTCCCATAAATATTTTTGCGGGGAAAAAATTATATCGCAAAAACCCAAGTGTACTAAAAAATAGCACGAACGCGAGAGTAACTACGTATACATTTCCCATACTTACCGCTATTCCGGCAATTGTAAACAAAGCTATTGCAGATACTCCTGCAGCAAGCCCGTCTAGTCCATCAATTAAATTCATTGCATTGGTAACGCCTACAATCCAAAATATGGTTATTACTGAACTCAGTAGCCCAAATTCAATCTGTCCCCCAAAAGGAAGGTTAACAAATTCCACCTGTAATCCTCCCCCAAAAACGACAAATGAAGCTATAAAAATTTGAGCAACAAACTTGAATTTTGGCGGTAAATCAAAAATATCATCAAGGAACCCTAAAATAATAACTAATGTTGCCCCTAACATAATGGCTAGATGATAATCACTTTGGGGTTGTAAGATGGTTATTCCCAATAAAAAACTTATAAATATACTCAACCCACCTAAAGTAGGAACAGGGTCTTTATGAACTTTTCTGTTATTCGGCCTATCTTTAACATCCAAGAATTTTGAAATTGCTATAATAAAAGGGGGTATAATAAGCGAAAATAACAGGGTTACTCCGGCGAGCAAAGCTATTTTTAGCATAGAGCCTACCTCATCCCCTATCATATAAAATATCAATTTTAGATCCGATAAACATGGCAAATATTATCATCAAAATTTCGGATAAAAAACTTATCCTCAATAGTAGTAATGTACCCTTATATTTAATAAAAATGTACGAATAGTTTCATCTAAAAATTTCCAGTAATTATATAAAATAATCGCCAGCATCATTGTCTTTTCAAGATAATTTTTGTGAAAAATAAGTACTCAATAAAGACACCTATCCATTTGATCAATATTTTACATTTAATGTACTGATATCATTTGTTTTATTTTTTTATTTATTTATGTATTCAAAGCGATGAAAACAAATATAAATGATGTATTCATCAACCAACACGTAATGCCAAGATAGACTTGTTATTTTTGTTTCCAGTTGAATAAGTAATTAAACGATATATGATGAGCGTGATATAAAGCTTGTTTCACATATACTATTAAAAAGCTATCTTTTTTCTTATACTATAAACCATAAATACCTTAACATATAAAGAAAATCAAGCAATGAATTTCGAGAATTCAATTGCTTGATTTTGGGTAATTTAAATGAAGTATAAACACGAATACTTCAGTTTTTATATTACTCTATAAGGATTTGATGTTTATTCCATAAGTTATACTCCAAGACAAAAAATTATAATTGAAGAGATTTAAGGGCTTCCTGCTGTTTTTTATACGCCTCATCTCGATAGGCTTTTTTCTCCTGCTTGGACATCTTTCTATAATCTTTTAAAAACTTCTCATATTTTGGTAAAACATCTTCCACGGAACCAAAATCTTTCACCATACCGTACTCCAACCACAATATTTTTTCACAAAACTGCCTCATTTGTCCTATAGAATGACTAACAAAAATCATTGTTTTTCCTTTTTCTTTAAATTCCATCATTTTGTTTAAACTTTTTTCAGCAAATGCCTTATCTCCTACTGATAGGGCTTCGTCTATAATCAAAATATCAGGATCAACATTAACGGAAATAGCAAAACCAAGTCTTGACCTCATTCCACTGGAATATGACTTAACAGGTTGATCGATAAACTCTTCTAATTCTGCGAACTCAATAATTTCTGGTTCTAATTTTCTTATTTCTCCTTTATTAAAACCTAACATAAGTAACTTTAATTCAATATTATCTCTTCCTGTCAAGTCATTTTTTAATCCTGCGGCTACCGCAATAAGAGATGCCTGTCCATTTATTTCTACACTACCTGTTGTTTCCGGAACAATACCGGCAATGATATTTGATAAGGTAGACTTTCCTGATCCATTTATACCTACAAATCCAATAATGTCTCCTTTTTCAGCCTCAAAGCTGACATCAGCTAGCGCATAAAAATCTTTACCGTAGCTTTTAGGCATAATTAAATCTAGTAAACGTTCCTTCGCATCTTTATATAATTTATATTTTTTTGATAGATTCTTTGCAATAATAGCTTTCTCCATTTTCATCACAAGCCTTTATAAGTAGTCAATAAAATGCCTACGGAATTTCACATGTAACATAGATCCAAATAGGAATAGTACAATTACAATTCCCCAAAAAATTAAAGTATACTCCCAATGAGTAATAAAATGCCATTCAGTGCCAAACAGTGCAGCTCGATAACCTTCAATCAAATAATAAAGTGGATTTAACTGCAAAATCTTAAATATATCAGGGAATTGGTTGGCTAATAACGATAACGGCCATAACAGACCAGATAAGTATAAAAGCATTCTTAATGCTGAGTTTAATAACATATGCACATCCCTAATAATTGTTGATAGTGTTGAAGTAATTAATGAAAGTGAAAATATCAGGGATAAGGCTGCAATTATATAGTAGATTAACTGTAAATAATAAATAGATACAAGGTATCCACTCAAATTTAAAATAACAATAGATATAGCTAGCATGATTAAATGAATGTAAAATTGAGAAAAGATAACATAACCTGGTATAATACTCATTGGAAAGTTCATCTTTGATAGCATTTTTAATCGAGTATAAATGGATTTAGAACCTTGTATTATACCTTGGTAAAAAAATGTCCAAAGGAAAAAAGCTGCCAATAACCAACTAAAAAATTCTATTTCTTCTCCATTCATAATAATCGGCTTTCTAGACCTAAGGGTAGCAAAAACAAACCAATAAATAGCTATCTGTATTGACGGATTTAATACTTCCCATAGTATTCCTAAATAGTTACTCTTATTATTACTTCTTAGTTCATACATGGAAAGTCTTCTTACTAAATAAAAATGATCTACTTGTTCTTTTATAACCTTTAATGCAGATTTCATCTATATAAACCCTTTCAAGTATAAAATATACTTTCTCTAACGCTATTAAATTATACAAGCAAAAGTAATAAAATACAATTAAATTTATAGATATAAAAATCAGACCCGTGCTCTTAAGGCCTGATTTTTATATCTATTTCAGAAATACTTCATTTACTACTCGTTCACTAGCACTGCCATCTTCTAAGTAACAAAATTTCCGATAGAATTCTTCTGTATTTGTGGAAGGCTTAAATCCTTGCCTTTCTATTTCCAGTACTTCCCTAATTATTTCTTCAGTTGTTTTTACTAAAGGTCCAGGGGCTTTTTTCTCAAAATCAAAATAGAAACCACGAAGATTATCCCTATACTCTTCTATATCGTAGACATAAAAAAGCATTGGTCTTTTTAAGTTAGCGTAATCAAAGAACACAGATGAATAATCGGTAATTAACAAATCAGCTATTAAATATAATTCCCGAATATCCTCATACGTTGAAAAATCATAAACAAAATCTTCATATCCTGTAAGGTCTAAATTTTCAGCTACTAAATAATGAAGTCTTAATACAAGTATATATTTTTCATCTAGCTTTTCTTTCATTAGATCTAAATCCATTCGTAGATTAAACTTATATTTCCCCTTTGCATAAAATTGATTATCCCTCCAGGTAGGAGCATATAAGATAATCTTTTTATCTAATGGTAGGTTGTTAGATTTTTTTATATTATTTATGCTTTCTTGGTTATTCGAATTAATTAGAAAATCGTTTCGTGGATAACCAGATTCTATTATCTTTCGTTCAAACTGAAACGCTCTTTTAAATATTTCTGTTGAATATGCATTTGGGGATATAAGGAAATCCCATTTGCTCGATTCTTTTATAAAATTTTCCTTGTATTTTGTGGTATTTGTTCCCGGCATATGAACTTCATCCATATCGGCTGCCAATCTTTTTAAAGGAGTACCATGCCATGTTTGCAAATATTTCGTATGCTTCGGCTTAGGTATCCACAATGGTAATCGACTATTAGAAACCCAAAATTCAGCTCGAGCCATAAGAAGAAGCCATTTTACAGAAAATCGTCTTACCGCTTTAACATTTTTATCTTTAAAAACATGTGTATGTCTTCTATCCATACTCCAATACATATCAAAATTCATCTTATTATTCATCATATATTCATAAATTGCTCTAGGGCTATCACTAAATTGTTTACCATGGAAGCTTTCAAACATAATTGTGTTTTTCTTTCTCGGCAGTTTAGATAATAATGAAAAAACAGCTTTATAAACTCTTCTTAACTCTTTACTTCTTCTAATTTTTATCCACTTTTTCCTCATGGATCTAACCACTTCATTCTTAAAATTATATTTCGATGCTTGAACGGAAAGATATTTCGACTTTTTAGTAGGCTTTACTAAAAACTTTATCTTATGATTATTAAACTCGATAATTTTCTTTTTGGGAAATTTCGATAAATGGTGTAAACGTATTCTAGTACTTCTTAATACATCCATTTGATCTTCATACTGATAATACATAATTAGATAAAATTTAAAATAAACTTTGTTATCTAATTGGTTAATTTCATTTATGAGTTTCTTTAAGTTAACTTCTCCTTTTATTCCTATATCCAAAATATTCGTATTACAATAGTAATTTTTTGCTAAATCCTCTCTTTCATATCTCCTTACAGGCAATTCAATTTCATGTTCATTAAAATTATTAGCCACTACTAATTTTAATTCATTCACTTGTACTTTATTTGTTTTATAGTATGGGGGGAAATTAAAATACCCGGAAAAGGAAAAGTTATCATTCTCTAAATCAACTGTTTCAAATTTAGAACATAAGAAATAATCATTTAGTCTAAAGGATATATTCCCGTTTCTAGTAGTGTAAGGATAAAACATTTTCTTTTCTTTTTCATATATAATTGTTAAAAAGCGAATATTATCATAATTACTTTTTATTCTACTTTTATAAACGTCCTCGCTGTTTTTTTTTCGAACAAGGTATAAATCCCAAATAGTATTTTCTAAAAAGATTTGTTTATAATCATTAAAAGGAATTTCACATCGGAAAATTTGATATTCTTGTACCTCTTGAATTTTAGTATAGTTTAAAGACAACTGATTACTATTATAACGTTCTTCTAATATAAAAAAACACTCTTCTATTTCATGAAGAAAGCTATCTTTTATAGAAACCGAAAAGTCATAAGTATAATTTTTAAGGGTAATATCCAAAATTTGGTTATCCCTTATGTTCTCTAAATCCATGTTACAAATAAGGCTCCTCTCTATTGCATATCTATCAATATTATATGGTGGTTTTTTTTAATTAGCAAACTCTTATCTTTTTTTCTCTTTTTAAACTTATAAGTAAAAAGCCGGAAACGGTATATATTGGATCTACGTCAATATTTCAGGCGCGAAAAAGTCAAGTATGTAGATTTTCCATTTTTTAAGTCGTTTTAGCCAAATGCTACCATGAATGCTTTTACAATTATACCAGCCTAAGCTGTATTGGAAAAATTCAATGGATTTATATATTGAGTTTCTTTTAGCTTTAGATTTTTTTCTGAATTTCAGCTACTTCTTTTAGTGGAAAGTAAATTTTTATCAATACCATCAAACTCGAGTAAAATCCTTAATCCAATTATAAATCGATACTTCGAAAGAACATATTCGCAACTTAGATCTCTAACTAATAACTAGAGTGATATAATTTAATAACCATTTTACAAAACATCTTTATATCCTTCCATTTTTTATGTTTATTTGGACACATCCTTCTCCTAAGATTGATTGTAATACTTAAAACTAAGATGTGTCCATGAAGGGGTATACTAGTATCAAGCTATAAACTTATAAGTTACATGTAATATGGTTATAAAAAATTAAAGTTGGACAAACAGCCCAATAAAGGGTACGTACAGAAAGTACCCCCTATAAATAAAATCGGAAGGTCTATCTCGATCTACTGCAAAAAATAAAACGTTCACTATCTTCTCTTAAAAATTAATTCTTAAGCTATAAACCAATCAAAGTAATATAACAAAAATTTGTAGACTAATTTAATTACTTAGCTATAACATTATGAGACGATTATCTGTTTAACAACATCTATTCTTCAATTTACCAGGAAATACTTTTTATTTCTATACTTCTATTCATCCAATATCTAAGAATCTTTAATAATCCATCAATAAATAACTGAATAGTTCACTTTAAGAAACATACAGACTTTTAATTAAAAGATATTAATTTAATTGTAATCTTCCCTACTGATATATTTCAAGCCAATTTCTTCTATACCTTTCCTCACTAAAGGTTTCCTTTACTTTCAATGCACTTGCAGATAAAGATTTACTAAGATTTTTATCCTCCATTACTCTTATTATTTTTTGTGATAGTTCTTCTCTATTATTTTCTTCAACTATATAGCCATTAACGCCATCTGAAATTATATCTTTTGGCCCATATTTAAAAGCATATGCAATAACTGGTGTACCTGCAGCCATGCTTTCTGTAATAACCATCGCAAATCCTTCTTGTCGAGAAGTTAAAATTGAACAGCTTGCCTCTTTGTATGATTTTTGAGGTGTACTGGTAAATGGTTTTAAATAAATATTATCCTCTAAGCCTAGCTCCTTAATTAATGATTGAAGTTTTTCTTTCATTTCACCATATCCGTAGATATAATACTTTGCTTCCGGGATCTTTGCAACGACATGTTTAAATGCTTTGATTGCTTCGTCTAATCTTTTTACATCATGATATCGTGCTAAAGTTACTGCAAGCTTCTGATTACGCTTGACAGCATACTCTTTTTCCTTATTTATATAAGTCGAATGTGGAATTACTGTAAAATTATTGTTTTTTCCGTACACATTTTCTACATCACTTTTCTGTTCATTTGTCAAAAATACTATTTTATCAAAGTACTTTGCATTTTCAAAAACATAGTGACTACCTGGTTTTATTTTGTTAATATCATTGAAAGGTTCAGAGAGATGACTTGAATGAAATACTTCTATTTTTTTGATATTCTTATGTTTAACATTAATAAGTAACTTAGAGAACCTCCTTAGTTCGTTAGATACTACGGGATATTCAATTTCACTTAAAATATGATTCACCCATTCTAATTGACAATGATAAAACTCTGGATATTCTTTCGCTTTATTTAGGAAAGTTGCCACTCTTCCTTCTTTTCCTGTCTCTGAATTTATATGCACACTTAAAAAACACTTTCCTTTATTATCAAAGTATTGATCATATTTAGGTTTGTTATTTAAGATATCCATATGCCGTGTTCTAACCAAAATACCATGTTCATTAAATTCTTCTCGCCGTTTCCTCCTTCCGCTTTCGTCCATATAGTCAATAAACTTTAAAGACCCATTTGAGTTAAACCTTTTATATTTGACATATAAACCATCTTTATAGTATCGATATGAGGGTTCCTTTTGTAGTTTTTCTACTGGAAGAACTACAAATCCCCTCTCTTCTATTTGTTGAACTTTTTTATTCTTTCTAATATTTTTATTCGGTTTTATATTTTCAAAAAAGTTGTATACTTTTACTTTCTTGCTTAATATTTTTTGATTGTATAGCTGCTGTATTATTTGATTATGATATTGTTGATAAAGAAACGTTATGATAAGAACCTCATTGTAATGTTCTGCCAAAAAATTAGCACGCTTTATTGTAGCTTTTGTAATTCCTCCCCGTTGAACATTCAATGAATTAACGATTATTACAGGTGTAATTTTTTTCAATTTCATTCACTCCTTCATAAATTGGATTTTATTGAATTAAGGAAGTTATAAACAATAGAATTAAAGATTAGTTTTCTGAAATATAAAATTACCTTGCTGCTTCCCTATTAAAACATAAATACCTAAAAATTAATTTTACTATATATCTTTTTTCTAATAAACCATTCTTCTCCTTTTTTTAGTACTTTTTTTCAAAGCATATTAAATAGTTCTGTTTTCAGAATGTATTTTATTTTGAAATAAATATTCCTACTAATTTCTAACTATTGCACTTAACTTAAAATGTTTAAAGCATCGAGATTCTTATTTTTAAAAATTATCAACTGTAGTGCTGTTTTTAATGGAGAATTATTAAGGTTTTATTAAAAAATCTTATTATATTTTGTAATAAAAAAATGAACCCTTTCAAAGAATTACAGAGCTCTTTTCAGGGTTCATTTAGTAATTTTTTGCAAATAGTTTATTAGAACACTGCGATAACTATTTAGAAGAATAAGAAGGAACATCTAAACGAACATTTATTATTCCTAAATCTTTATATAAATTGTACATCGTATATACTTGCTTCACTGCCCAGCCGACATCTGTAGCATATTGATGTGAAGGTTTTCCTGCTACCATTGCGGAAGGATTCCAACGCATTTTATATAAAGTATTTTGACCAGATTTCACGTAGCTATTACCTATAAATTTAGCACCACCAATAATCGCTTTCTCTGGTGTAAACCAACCCTCTCTATATGCTGTAAACGCGCCTCCCTTTAGAGCATCGCCATCTACAGCCCCATATCCATACATATTATATGTTGTTTTTATTTGAGTTAGTTCTTTCCTATTTTTTGATGTAACCAACACTAGATTACCATTTTTATTCTTTCCTACTTCAATCCCATTTGCTAAATCCGAACGACCGTTTCCTGTTTCTAACAAAGCATGTGACAATAAATAAATATCGCTTATTCCATGTGTTCTACTTGCATCTATAAAGGCTTGCCCTTTTCCTTCTAATATTCCTTTCCCTTTTAAATAATTATTTAAAAGAGTAACTGATGCATTACTTGTTTTTGAGAGATCTAAAAACTGAAATCTAAGTATCGTGTCATTTATAAAGTTATTAGGGTTAAGGTAGTACAACACATCATTTTTACTAGCGTCTACCCAACCAGCACCTTGAAATTCAATTTGATACCAATCACCTATTTTACTTAACACCTTAACCTTTGTCCCACGAGTAAGTTTACCGACAACTTTTTTTGATGTGGCAGGACCTGTTCTTACATTTAAAACATCAGCAGTTACTTCATTCTTATTATTTATATACTTTGCTGAAACATAAGCATATGGTTTATCAGTTTGCGGCGGAGTTGATAATGCCATTTGCATTTTAACTGCTTCTTCCAATGTAAGATTATATCTCGAATAATATATACTGTCAGCAGCTATAAATGATTTATGCAACCATACTGTCTTACCATTAAGCTGTCCGCGATACCAGATATTGTTTCCTACTTTTTCGGTTAAGTCTACTTTAAATTGCATACCCGCATATGGTGACATATCTTTATATACTAGATTTTTACTGCCTCCCCATGCTGTGTCGTACGCACTTCCGGTTCCTTTAAAATAAAGCGTCTTTGCTTTCCTATCTACTCCGGTATGATTGTGAGTGGAAAGGTCGGATGCCTTTACCCAGCCTACTACACCTTTGGTAGAACTTGGCTGTTTACTAATTAAATAGTAAGTATTACCCTGATAGGTTGTCTGTGCTTTAATATAGTAAACCGCATTGGTATACGTGGATCCTGCTTGCTTGGAAGAAGAAAAATTATCATTATATATTTTTACCTTACTGCTTCGAATATGTCCTAATTTACTTATGGTAATTTCTGATCTGAGGTAAGAAGAATGTAACCAAATTGTCTTACCATTAAGCTGTCCGCGATACCAGGTATTGTTTCCTACTTTTTCGGTTAGGTCTACTTTAAATTGCATACCCGCATATGGTGACATATCTTTATATACTAGATTTTTACTGCCTCCCCATGCTGTGTCGTACGCACTTCCGGTTCCTTTAAAATAAAGCGTCTTTGCTTTCCTATCTACTCCGGTATGATTGTGAGTGGAAAGGTCGGATGCCTTTACCCAACCTACAACGCCTTTTATAGAACTTGGTTGTTTACTAATTAAGTAATAGATTTCATTGTTTACTTTTGCCTGCAACTTAATGTAGTATACAGCATTGGTATATGTACTACCAGCTCTAAAGGCTTCAGCATTATCAGCATTTGGATAAATTTTTACATTTTCATGTCTAATATGCCCTAATCTACTAGTTTTACTTTTATTTACTAACGACAAATTCAATTTGTTAGAAACAGACTCTGTTTCAATATTATTTTTTTGCGGTTCTTCCTTGTCAATAGTTTTTCCATTTTGTAACTCTTCTTTATTAACAGTTACTTCATTTTCTTCATGTATTTCTTCTGCTTGACTTTTACTTTCTCTTACGCTTTCTTCTACACTATCAATTTCATCTTTTTTTGCATCTTCACTTTCGATTAAGGTATCCTCATTAGCCTTATCATCTGATTGTATATTCACCTCCTGTTTATCTGGTACTTGTGAAGAGTCTTGAACCTCTACTTCACTGGTTGCGCCCGCAAAATGTTGTGGACTAATAAAGCTCCACAATATGAGTGCAACAATTAATAAAACCGATAGTTTCCTCATTCTACTCCCCCCTATATTATTTGCTCGGGTTTACATCTTATATCGGTTAGTCTAATAACTTATTAAGAGCAAACTAAACAATTATATAATAACATATTTTTTTTTATATAAGTTCAGACTTTTAGTATTTTGAAATTATTGACTGAACTTTGGCGCCATTCACTTTTTTGAAATATGATTATATCCTTCTTTTCCTACGATAGAAAAGATCTGTTTTGCACAGTCCATCTGAAGTTACATACTATCAACTTTCGTTCCATTTAAGAAGCTTTAGCTTTCTTAAAGCATACAAATGTAGAAAGTATCAAAAACATTAAATTCTACGAAATATTGTTTTATTTTATTCTACAAATTTCATAGATATTTAACATTTTATTCACATTTTACTTTGATTTGTTTCAATATTTTTGATAGAGTTAATTGTAAAGTTTATTTTTAAAAAAATATTGTCATATTTTTCAAACTAAACAGTCAAAACGAACGAATACTTAACTACGGTTCGCTTAATTTTAAAGGTCTTGCTTATTAAGCTATTGTTAACTAATTGTAAATACAAAGTAAATTAATTATAGTATAATATATTTATCATGTTTATGATATGGAGGTTTTAAAATGAAGAAAGTAATTACTTACGGAACTTTTGATTTACTGCATATAGGTCATATAAATTTACTACGTCGCGCAAAGGAGTATGGGGACTACTTGGTGGTTGCCATTTCAGCAGATGAGTTTAATGCTCTAAAAGGAAAGAAAGCATACTACACTTTTGAACAAAGAAAGGCTATCTTAGAAGCCATTCGCTATGTAGATGAGGTTATCCCGGAGTATACGTGGGAACAAAAAATAGAAGATGTTAAAAAACACGATATTGATGTATTTGTTATGGGGGATGACTGGACAGGTAAATTTGACTTTTTAAAGGAGTACTGTGAAGTCATTTATTTACCAAGAACAGTCGGAATCTCAACAACTAAAATTAAAACTGATTTGAACATGGCGAAAAATGGCTAAAGAAATTATTATAAGCGTATACTTATTTGTTTTCCGTATACTCTTTAATTTCTTTAAGATATTTCCACTGAAAAGAAAGACTGTTGGTGTGGCTACTTTTGGAGATAATATTTTCTATACAATGGAAGCAATGACGAAATTATCCAATGAAGAAATGGTTATACTAAAAACGGCTTCATGTAAATATCGCTTTAACGGACTAAATACAACCGTCATTCCTTTTACTTTACGTCATCCAATTGCCTATATTCAATCGATCTATCATCTTGCAACAGCTACTACAATTTTAGTAGATACGTATTACGGTTTTTTGGCTGCTAGCAATTTTAGACAAGATGTGACATGTATTCAACTATGGCATGCAGGTGGAGCCATAAAGCAATTTGGCTTATTGGATCCTAGTAATAAGGTTAGATCCCAAAAAGCAATTAAACGTTTTAAACAAGTATACAGTAAATTTGATTATACTGTAGTAGGTTCCGAAATGATGGCTAAGACTTTTAAAGAAAGCTTTGGTCTGACTGATAACCGCATCCTTCGAACTGGAATACCGCGGTCTGATGTTTTATTTGATTATTCAATGAAGGAACATGTTTACAATGAAATGGTAGAAAAACATCCAAGCATTAAAGATAAGAAAATTATATTATACGCACCTACATTTCGCAGTAATCAACTGTCCAATTACCAATCGCAATTAAATATAGATAAATTGTATCGTGAACTTTCAGATGAATATGTTCTTTTTATAAAACCACATCCTGCAATAACCTATAAAATTAGTGAACAATATGAAGGCTTTGTATATGATGTATCGGATTTCTATGATACGAATCAGCTCTTGCTGATTGTAGATCTATTAATCACAGATTATTCTTCCATCCCATTTGAATTTGCATTGCTGCAAAAGCCAATGGTCTTTTTCGCGTATGATATGGAAGAATACAGAATTAAAAGTGGGCTAATTAGCGATTATGAACATCAAGTCCCTGGTCCCGTAGTATTTTCAACAGAAGCTATTATCTTGGCAATTAAAAACAATAAGTTCGATTATAAAAGAATTCAAGAATTTGCAAATACATGGAATGAATATTCAAAAGGAAATTCTAGTATTCACTTAGCAAAATACATTACACGTACAGAAGAAACAAAGAAAGAAAAAGTTATTATCTAGCACCTTCGTTAATCAGGGTGCTTTTTTAATGTTTAAAAAGATGAAAGGCAGTTACATGTATGTGCAATTTTTATCCCCGCTTTTATTTAAGTTCATTAATAGAATACCATATAACCCCCCCTTCTACTGTTAAGTTTTCGTAAAAAATGTAAATTATCTGTAAACTTTACTGAAATTCTTTCTAAAATATACTACTATTGTTTTGTTTAAACAAATAATATTCTTTAATAGATTATGTACGTATTAGTTAGAACAAGGGCACTACTCAAAACAGCAACCTCATGGATAAATGAAGAGTATTGCGGGTAATTCAGATACCCATGATCATTAGCAATAACGGCAAAAGAAGAAGCAAGAATTATTAATACCCGACTTCTTACTGTAGAACAGCAAATGATGCTCTTGTTATATGGTTTGAAAGCTGTATCATATTTTCGAATGGATAGCTCTATTAGGTGCAAAAGTAAATCATTTTAATTGAGTTATCTACTCATAGAAAGCAAAAGACAAATAAGATACAATAAGATTTAATAGCTTTAGCCACTTAAAAAACATTAAATGCACCTAAATACATACTATTAGAAGACAACAAGAAGCATGTGTTCAAATGCACTTTACTTATACCAAAAGTTTGAGGTAATAAAGGTTTTAGATTCTTATTGTATATTTAATACAGATCAATTATTACTGATTAAAAATTAAACGGAGATTACAAATCAAAATTATCTTAATTCGACTGCTTAGAAGTTAAACTAATAAGTGAATCTTCATTCATTAGGGGGGCTTTCTTTCTCCCCTACTGATAGGAGCATAATAAAGGCTAAGATCGTGACATCTTGTTACAAACGCTTTTACGATCAACATCCTTGGAAAACAGCAATGTATTGCTATCGTAGCTTTCCATGTCCTTGAAAAATCGCGACGTTCATTCAAGAAGCATTCCTTATCCTTTAAAAATCGTGAAGTATCGCTGCCGTGATTTTTTCTTGACCTGGCACCCGAACAAATCAGGCTTTTAGGTTCTGTTATCTCCCATTCAGACTTCTTTGTATTATCTACAACCTTTGATAACGGGGGTCTTGTTGCCTCTTAGATACGGGGATAAATAAATTACAATTAAACACAAGTTCAAAATCACTGCGTTTTAATATATGTATGGATGGCTTCATCATGCATAAGATAATATTTAGACTGAATTTGAGCCAACTTTTGCTTAAGCATAAAGGAGTTTAATAAATATGAAATTTGTAACCATTATGAATGTACCTTTTTTAAATACTAATCAACGATCTTTCGTTTTGTTATTGCAAGAACGTATTGAGAAAAAGCAAAAAACTTTTGTTATTACGGCTAATCCTGAAATTGTAATGAGAGCTAATAAAAGCAGGGAACTAATGCAACATATTCAACTGGCTACTTTTGTCGTTGCTGATGGAATAGGAATTGTTAAAGCGGCTAAAATATTAAAACAACCTCTACCAGAACGAGTTACAGGTTACGATACAATGATCCAATTACTAAAAATTGCCAACAAAAATTCGTATAAAATTTTTCTAATTGGTGCGAAACAGAAAACATTAAAAAAAGCAATTGAAAAGATAAATACGGATTATCCGAATATTAAAATAGTTGGTTCCCAAGATGGCTACTTTAATTGGGAGGACAATGATATATCCGAACGAATCATGCAATTACAGCCAGATATAACTTTTGTTGCATTAGGTTCTCCAAAACAGGAAAAATGGATTGCTAACAATATTTCTTATTTTAAACATGGAATTTTCATAGGAGTTGGCGGTTCTTTTGATGTAATCTCCGGAACAGTGAAGCGTGCACCTGTATTATTTCAAAAATTAAACTTAGAATGGCTTTATCGCCTAATTAAGCAACCTAGTCGATGGAAACGGATGCTTGTTCTACCGCAATTTGCTATTAAAATTTTTAAACAGAAACTAAAGGGGAAAACTTCATGAGTAAATCAGCCTTTGTAAAGAGCACAATTTTACTAACGATTGCTACATTCATTTCAAAGGCTCTAGGCAGTATTTTTCGAATACCTTTACAAAATATAGCTGGTGATACGGTATTAGGTATTTTTAGTCTTGTTTATCCAGTCTACATGGTTTCTCTTACCCTTTCTGTGGCAGGAATACCAATCGCAATTTCAAAACTAATTGCCGATGCAAGAGCAAAAAATAACTTTACATATATTAAAGAAATCTACATGACAGCAAGTATACTTGCTTTACTTTTTGGAATCAGCAGTTTTATCCTTATTTATATCTTTTCGACTCCGATTTCTAATGCATTAGGAGGTACTTCTATTAAGCCAGCTTTACTAGTCGTAACTGCAACGTTACTAATAGCACCGTACATGGCTGTTTATAGAGGATACTTCCAAGGATTTGGGGATATGAGGCCAACAGCAATTTCACAGGTTATTGAACAGTTGGTACGAGTAGGATTAATTCTTATTACAGCATTTTACTTCGTGCAAAAAGAGGCTTCGGATGAAACTATAGGTGGATGGATTATGACTGGTTCCGTTGCAGGTGCGTTTATTTCCCTTTTTTATTTAAAGATCAGATATAAACGTTTTAACTTAAACCATTCTTCTAATAGAAAATACACTCTTCTGTTATTTTCAAAATGGAGTAAAAAAATACTAAAGCTTTCCATTCCTATTGCTATTGGTGCTATAACGATGGCTTTAATAAATTTTATTGATTCGTTCACTATCCCCTATGGATTACGGAGTATAGGAGTAAGTGAAAAAAATATTAACTATTTATATGGAATTTATGGACGAGGCCTCTCAATCGTTCAAATAGCAACCGTCTTTTCAACATCCATTGTATTACCACTAATACCTTTATTAACAAAAAAGGTAGCACAAGGGGATCGGGACGGCGCTCAAAACATTATTGAGAAAACTCAACGAGTAACACATATTATTTCATGGCCAGCAGCATTGGGACTTTTTAGTTTGACACTCCCTATAAATATTGCTTTGTTTACGGACTTACAAGGAAGCTGGGTGTTAGCTATTATTGGTTTCAGCTCTGTATTTACTTCCTTAACTATTTTAAGTACAGGAATTTTGCAAGGAATGAACTTAGCTAAATTAGCAGCCACCATTATTATATTTGGTGTACTAATAAAATCCATAGCAAATATTTATTTCATTCAGCTTTTTGGCTTAACCGGTGCCGCTCTATCAACTTTAATTGTTTACTTATGCTTATTTTTAATAAACTCCTTTTTTATTTATAAAAATCAACCTTTTTCTTTCATGAAATTAACCGTAGTAAAAATAATCTGCTCTTCAATTATAATGGGACTGGTTATAGCATTACCATTTCTATATATAAATATAGAAAACTGGTCACGCCTGCAAGCTTTACTATATCTAATCTTTGCAATTTTAGCCGGGGCTGGATTATATACATTGCAATTACTTATATTCAAGGTCGTTGATAGTTCAATTATAAAAGAAACAATAAAATCCATCTTTAAAATGGCTCATAAACCAGCTGGAAAGGATAATAAAAATATGTTTAAACGTAAATGGATATGGATGATCTTAACTGTATTATTAGTAATCACTTTGCCAAAGACCATGGAGAGAATAAACGTAGAATCTGAAAATAATACATATGAAATAGTTGTCCCATATGAAGAAGTTGAGAAGCTGGCCATTGAAGATGAAAGATTAACAATCGACTCTATTCTTACTTCTTTAAAAAAAGCTGGTTTAAACTCCGTCAGCATAACGCCAATCTCATTAAATTGGATGGAGGATCAAAGTATAATTAACATTTTTAGTGAACAGGAGCTAGCTAGTGCATTACTGTTTAGCGAGCAAAAAGGCGCTATTAATGTAAAGCAACAAGGCTATTATATTACACCACCGCAAGACCCCTATTTTAAAAATTTAATCGAAAAACTTTTACAACCAGCTACAATTTCGATAAAAAATCAAAACTTCTACTTTTTAAAAAAAGAAGAAGATATTTTATCGCATAACTTTGCATATAATCAAAAAATCATTGATAAAGTACATGAATATGACTTAAATCCCATTTTTAGAATTGAAAATTCAACGAAACCATTAAACCAAATAGTAATAAATCAACTTATTAATGTAAAAAATAAATATAATGCTAACATTTTATTTTCGGGCCAAGAAGTTATCGGTTACCCGAATATTAATAACTTAAAAAAATGGACAAACCAATTATCTAAAGTAGGGTATCATTTTTATGCTATCGAATTTAGTCTTCAAAGAGGAATACAGACCGTTGCTCGCCAAACCAATTATGATATGATTAGGCTCCATAGTATTAATTTGAACAATAAAACAATGGAACAAAACATCGACCAAGCTGCAAGAGCAGTAAAAGAAAGAAAAATACGTTCTATTTTCTTTCGTTTTGAAGATGGTGATGCTATTGCGAGTATAGAAAGTGCTAAACATTTTATTAAAAATGTCCATACAAAATTATCGCCAAATTACCATAGTGGTTCTCCATCAACTTTTAAGGAAATAAATATACCAAAATGGACCCAAATTGTTATTTTAATTTCAGGTATCCTCTTCACTGGATTAGAAGTATCAACACTTAGAAGTAGAATGCTTGTTATTGCTGCTAGTATATTTATGACCTGTTTAGCTATTTTATATCTAGTTAGCCAAAAATTATTATTACTGCAAGGATTTGCACTAATCATAGGTATAGTAGCGCCAATTTTTAGTATATTGTCTACAATGACGTTGCAGAGAACTACCATACGCTATATATCGTTACAATATTTAAAAGCTCTCAGTATTACCTTTGTAGGGATATTAATTGTCATCGGATTATTAAATGGAAACGAATTTATTACGGGATTTGAAATATTTAGAGGGGTTAAATTAGTATATATAGTCCCGATTGTTTTCATAAGCGTATATTTGCTTTGGAGAGAAGGTTTGAAGCTTTTAAACCAATCTGTGAAATACTGGCATCTTGCCTTATTATCTCTAATTGGCATAGTTGGATTATATTATATTACTCGTACAGGTAATAATGCTGCAGTAAGCAGCATTGAGCTAATGGTTAGAAGCTCGTTAGAAGAATTATTATATGTCCGACCAAGAACGAAGGAATTTTTAATAGGTTTTCCACTTTATCTGCTAGCTATTTATGTAATTAACTTCAAAAGCCTATTAGGAAAGTTACTATTAATACCTGGTGTAATTGGATTTTTATCAATTATGAATACTTTTACGCATATTCATATTCCTTTGCATATTTCATTATTAAGGTCAGCTTATAGTATAATAATTGGTTATGTTATTGGGCTGCTATTTATATTCTTATATAAAAAATGTGCACCTGTAGTTGAAAAATGGATTAGCAAGAGGTGGGCATAATGCATATCGTACTTTCTGGATATTATGGGTTTGACAATGTTGGAGATGAAGCAATACTATTTTCGATTATTCAGGCATTAAGAAAATTACAGCCGGATATAGAACTCACTGTTTTATCGCATCATCCTAAAAAAACATCAGAAATTTATGATGTTAAGTCCGTTAGTCGTAATAACATAAATAAAATTATCCAAGCGCTTAAAAAGTCTGATGGATTAATTAGTGGTGGAGGGAGCTTATTACAAGACAAAACAGGGCACTTTACAATTCCTTATTATTTAGGAATTATAAAGCTAGCAAAACTTTTAAATAAACCTGTTTTTATTTACGCTCAGGGAATGGGACCAATAAATGGATTCTTAAGTGAGTTGCTAGTTAAAGCAACTCTAAATAAAGTTGACCAAATTACCGTTCGTGATGAAGCCTCCCAACATTTATTAAAGGATATCGGAATTAAACAGCCGGCAAAAATTGTACCTGATCCTGTTTTAGGGTTAAATCCGCATGATTATAAACATAATTGGCAACCAATCAATGAACTTAACCAAGAAGAATTTATTACTGTAAGTGTGCGTAATTGGCATACTAAATATCCATTTAACGAAAAGCTTGCTCATTGTCTAGATCTACTTGTTAAAGATGGTTATGGAATTGTTTTTGTACCGATGCATGGCAAACATGATAAAATAAAATCGCAGGAGATTGCTAAAATAATGCAAGAAAAAAGCTATATATCACCTGCTGACACGCCTTTACAATCTAAAATTTCACTGATTGGGGATTCTAAACTCTTAATTGGGCTACGTCTACATTCATTAATTTTCGCAGCAATAAACTATACTCCTTTTGTAGCAATATCTTATGATCCAAAAATAGATGCTTTTGCTTCGCTATGTGAGCAACCAATAGGTGGAAATGTAGAGTCAGATAACTGGAATGGTCAAACATTATATCAACAAGTAAAAAATATGCTATCCAATTATGAGCGAAACACTGACATACTTAAAGAAAAAGTCCAGATTTTACAACATCTGGCTCGTAAGACACCAGAGCTAGCATTAAGTGTTTTTTCAAAAAAGGCATATTAATAACGAAGGCTTTCTTAACCAGAGCGTATTAGAATACTGGCTTTTGTTTTTCAGCAAGAACAAAAGCCAAGTGCTCAGTTAGCAATGTACATGTACAAACTCAAGATCTTCTAACGGGATAAAGTGAAACTTCATAGGAGTGTTTTTCTCCTTGAATGTTAGTTAAACCAATCGGGGATTTAGGATCCGGTTTTCTCAGCTTGTTCGCAACATCATTCGCTCATCTTTGAATGGAAAAAAATACGAATCCTTACATCCGGGATAAAGTGAAACTTCATTTCTTGGAACGCTTTTCCCCAAGAAATGTTAGATGTACCAATCGGGGATTTAGGATCCGTTTTTCTCAGCTTGCTTGCAACATCATTCGCTCATTTTTGAATGGAGAAAAATACGGATCCTTACATCCGGGATAAAGGAAGAGACTTGGATAAAACTAAAACAGCTTATTAAAAGACGAACCATAAATCGTCCTTGTACTATAGGAAAGTATAAAATTTTATGGTTTATAGTATAAGCAAAACTACGGCTTTCGCTAAGGAATTGGCGATAGCCCAAGCTTTTCTAATCTATAAGTAAGTTTTTAGCGTAGCCAACATATGTAGACTCCTGAGGGAATAGTTCAAGCCTCAGCTTCTTCGGAAAGCGAAATATGTTGACGTAGCGAGGATAGGATTTTTTAACACATATAAACCGAACAATTATAAGTGAATTGTTCGGTTTTTGCTATTTAGTATTTGCTTATGTCCCAATCCCTTCCTTTGGATTCCAACCGAACTGAGGTTAACTTATCGAAGGAAAAAGTTCGAAGTTTGCTAGCTGCTGCCGCCTGCTAGACGAAACGGATTTAGATTTACAGACATGAACAAATTTTTACATAATTAGTGTTCCAAATTATTCACGTTATTTGGAATTTTCATCTCCTATTCTTTTAAAATATCCTTATTGAGAATATAGACCGTAAAACAGTCCGTATTTTTGTATTGCATGCCAACCAAACTCCTCTGATTAAAGACATAAATAAAATGCGAACAAAACTTGAAGCTTTGTTCGCATTTTATTTAATATCTCTTAACAAGATATTTTCTTTCTTAGCACGATTTAAACTCAAATGAAACGGATCCATTTTTCCAAAGATAGACCAATAGAATGGTATAAACTTATATACAAGCCTAACGGTTAACCAGCTAAGTAAGCTTACAAGCACGAAAGTAACCAATTGCCAACTGTGATAGATTATCGGAGCTCCCGAACTAATTAATCCTCTAAAAATCATTAGAAATAATGGGTGTACTAAATAGATTCCAAATGAAGTTGCACCAATCTCCATAAAAATTAATTTAGTTTTTAAACTAAATGTTTTATTTGCTATATGTGCTAAATAAAACAGTAACAATCCAGCAAATAACGCGTGAGTCGCCCAGGCGAACTCTCCAAGATAATTACTTACCATTGTTGGAATGTTATTTGAAACAGAAGAAAATATATTCGTGCGCACAGCATACATATAACTGGTATAGAGAATTAATAATCCACCGTATCCAGTACCTATCACTATTAAGATACGATCTCTGAAGGTAGATTTTCTTAATTTAAGTTTAATTTCATTATAATATATACCAAGATAAGCCCCAATAAAATAAAAAGAAAGGTAAGAAAGTGAAACAGAATTTTTCCATGGAATATGAAAATAACTTTTATTTAATATGACCCATGCCCATTGTAATAATAACCCAATCCAGATAGCATGCTTTCTTAGAAATAAAGATTTTTTAAACAGGATTAAAAACAGTGGAAATAACAAATAAAGTTGAACACTGATAAAGACAAAGTATAAGTGTGTATGCGCCTTTCCTAAAGCTAATAAAGTAAAAAACCTACTAACTGCATAGGAGATACTAGAATAATCATAATATACATACATTTTTACGATAAAATAGATGAAAGAAAAAATAAAATATGGAATTAAAATGAACTTCAGCCTCTTCATATAAAACCGCTTCATTAATCCCATACTCCATTTTCTAGGGTAATAATTGTAAAACAATACAAAACTGCTTAACATAATAAATGTTGGTGTTCCTAATTTACCAGCTATATTAAAAAAGTTATATATTGGAAATAGCACTGAATCTGTAGGAATATTTGTTACTCCGCTTGATGAGGCATGAACTACCACCACTGCTAAAATGGCAAATGCTCTAGCAAGCTGTATTTCATCTAATGATGGCCTTTTTACTGTATTCACAAATATCACCCAAACTAATATAATTTACATATACAGGATTGCCGACTGTAAAATAAAACTTTATGCAGTGTGCTTTATCTCCTGTTGATTAAAGTAGAACAAAAGCTAAAATTTCGGCATCCTTGAAAACCACGATGGCAATTCAAGTAGCTTTCCTTATCCTTGAAAAACCGCGGTGTATCGCTGTCGTAGCTTTCCTTGTCCTTGAAAAAGAAATACGCTTTTTCTGCGTGCGGTGTATCGCTGTCGTAGCTTTCCTTGTTCTGCCGCTCCAAACAAATTAGGTATTTACGTATCGTTACCTCCTACTTAGACTTTTGCGTATTCTCAATGACTCAGAAGTAGAATCATATGTCACCTTAAATTCAGGATAACTGTAGTTGAAAAGCAAAATTTTACTTAGATGCCATCATTCATTTCGATTTTATCTTAGCTCCCTCAAGCCAATTTAAAACCGGTCGATATTTTTCACTAATAATACCTGTTAATTCTACTAGTAACTCTACCATAATTAATACCAAAACTATTATAATGACTGATCCCCACATCGCTGATCGCGTCAAGATAATCCCTGCTAAACTAAAGAAACCGCTAATAGCATATAGTAAGATCACTGTTTGCCTATGTGTATATCCCATTTTTATGATACAGTGATGTAAATGGGATTTATCCGGTGAGGACAATGGTTTCTTATGAATAATTCTACGAATAATCGCAAATAACGTATCTAGTATTGGAATAGCTAAGATAATAATTGGCACCATTAATGAAAATATAGCTACATTTTTAAACAGACCAATAACTGCTATTACACTGATCATATATCCAAGAAACAAAGATCCAGTATCGCCCATAAAAATCTTTGCAGGATGAAAATTATATACTAGAAATCCCAAAGTGCTTCCTAATAACATTAAAGAAATTAAAGCTATAGGGAAATTCCCCATTGAAATTGCTAAACCAGATATCGTTAATAATGCAATAGAAGATACTCCTGCAGCTAATCCATCTAAACCATCAATAAGATTAATTGCATTTGTAATCGCAACAACCCAAAGTATAGTGAGAGGTATTGATGCTGCACCAAATTCTATTTTATCTCCAAAAGGCACCGTTATAAATTCTATGCTATATCCCCCAAAGACAGGGACCATCGCTGAAATAACTTGACCAATTAACTTGACTTTTGCGGAAAGCTGGAACAAGTCATCCATTATTCCCACAAATAAAATGATGGTTGATCCTACAACAATTGGCCAAAAAGGAGCCGTACTTGGAAGAAATAACAAAAAACCAATAAAAAAGCTAACATAAATAGATAATCCTCCAAGTCTAGGCATAAGCTTTTTATGAACTTTACGATGGTTTGGTTTATCAACAGCACCTAATTTAATAGCCAGTTTTTTTACAAGTGGTGTTAAAACAATTGCTGCAATAAAGCATATAATAATACTACTGTAGTTCACGGAGATCCTCCTACTTAGGCAATAGTTTATAACCTTCCCTTTTTAAAACAAAATGCGCAAAAGAACATCGAAGCACAATCTCTACTTTTAGAAAGCTGTTCAAAAAGTCCGGTAAAAATGACACATCCATTTTTTCATTGGCTTGTTTCTTGTTGCTCATGCTTCGTAACTAGATGCACTGCACCACTCAGAACTTTAACACACAGGACGTGTTGGTATGTCAGCGTTGTTACAGAAAAGGAAAGCTAGCATGATATATCGCGTTTTTTAGGAGTAAGACTTTGACAGCGATACATCACAGGAAGAAAAAGTGTTTTTTAAGGACATTGCGAATTAATCGATATTAAGCTTTTTAATCCTCTATTTTCACATACACTGTACTATATTTTGTTAAACAATTGCCCTGTTAATTTCAGTGGAATAAGCATATATTTTATATTTTTCCAATTCATCTGTGGTTATAAGTACGGATGGGTATTTTCTAAAGCGTTTCATTTGGTCAACGCTATTGACCGTCCAGGCTACAACTTGAATTCCTAATTTATCACATTTATGAATATATTTTTCTTTTAAACCATCATACTTAACAGCAATATAAGTTGCATGAAGCTTTTCTATTAATCTAAAATGGGACCGTTTTAACTTATTTACGAGTGGACCTATTTTTATATCGCTAGAAATTTTTCTTAATTTTGCTAATGATTGATGGTCAAATGATATAACATAAACTTGATCTAACATATCAAGCTTCTTTATAATTGCAAAAACTTTTTCTTCCATACAATTATATAATTTCGTATTTTTCATTTCTATAGAAACAATCACTTTATTTTTAGCTAATCGAAGTACTTCCTCTAGAGTGGGGATCCTCTCAAACTCTCCTACTGTAAATTGTAATAGTTCTGATAGCGTATAATGACGTATTTCTCCACTCCCATTAGTCATTCTATCGATCTTATGGTCATGCATAACAACAGGAATACCATCTTTACTTAAATGCACATCTAATTCAATATGCGTAAAGCCTAGTTCAATAGCGGCTTGAAAAGAAGACAATGTATTTTCTGGATACTTAACTGGATAGCCTCTATGACCAATTCCTCTAATATGCAAATGAATTCTCCTTCCTAGATTTGAGAATAAAATTTATGTCATTTGTTTATTTCATTATAAACTTAGACTATTAAAATCATATTAGAAAAAAGTAAATTATTTGTAAATTTTAACTTCCTTTTAGGCTAAAGGTATTACTAAATCATAACAGGAAAATCAAGAAACCATATTAGAGGCCACTTTTAGAATAAACTCTTAGCCAACAAAATAAGATCCTTATAGGGAAGCTTTACCTAATATAAGTAATCCATCTCATGAAATTTGATAATTCGATTTGCTATTCGTAACAGCACTCATTAATTTCTTTACAATAGTTACTGCTACACAGCCATTTAATACACACATCATTGGAATTATAAAAAATCCATAACGTGGGATCGTTAAAAACAAATTAGATAATGCAATATACATGATAATCATTCCAGAAATTGCGACTATTCTTTTATTGCGAATAAACATAGAAATAAATAATGATACAAAGGCTGTATTAACAATAATAGTATGCACAATTTTAAAATATAAAGTAATATTAGATGCCGGATAAAAGTAAATGGCATCCGGCAGCTTAAACAATTCATAAGTCTTCCCTACAGTAAACCAAGCGAACCATAATCCAAAGTTAGTTTGGAAACCTTCTTTGATTTTCATCAAAGCATATTCTTTACTGTCCAACCCTAATTTCTCTTGTTCCTTAAAATAATCAGAGAAATCATACATATTAAATGGATTACTACCGGCAAACCAACTATTGCCAGAATGAGTAGAAAAAAGGATGAATTCATGGAAAAGAATAAAGTTTCTAATAACCCAAGGGCCAATTACAATAAAAGCTCCTAAAGCCCAAATTCCACTCGTAATTAACCATTGCTTTAGATTGGACCGATACTTCATAGATATTATTAAAAATCCAATCAAAACTAAAGGTGCAATAACTGGTCTAATCATAACACTGTAACAGAAAATAACTGCAAACAAAAAATGGAGATATTTTTTGTCTGTTTTGATTGCTAGAATAAATATATAAGTTGCTAAACAAAAAAAGAAAATCGCTGGTATTTCGGTTAAAGCGGTTCGAAAAAAATGAAGCGGTGTAAAATAAGTTGCATACAGTCCGCTTGCAATAACTCCTGCCCAACGGCTTTTAACGACGTTTTTTGCAATTAAATAAACTAACCATATTGTCCCTACGCTTAATAATAAATTAAATACCTTTACTATTGTCATCTGTTCCATATTCAATAAATTTGCAATTTGAAATAAGGCAACAAGTAACATCGGAAAACCGGGTGTTACAAACGCATTACTTTTTAAATCTGTATTGTAGCCATATATACCATCTTCAATGATTTGGTTTGCCATTTTAGTATATAAATAAGCATCTCTGCTGCCATATTTCCAAGTATGCTCCTTAAGTTTAGCTACCTCTTCACTTATTTCTCCATTTTCTAATTGTTCTTCAATTTCCTCTTTTGATGGTTTTATGAAATTACTTCCTGGATGCTCTATCAAATAATAAATATGTAATAAAGTTGATCCAATTAAAATGGTTACAAGTATATATAAGGTTAATTTTTTTTGTATGTGATTAAATTTATCTTGCAATTAAATACACCCCGAATACGATTACTACTGCTCCAACCCATTGGATTGGCGTCACAACCTCTTTAAATATAAAAAAACCAATAAAAACACCTAGTACATATGCTAAACTCTGAAATGGGTAGGCAATGCTAAATGGCATTCTTGAAAGTATATAGAGCCATAGACCTGTTGCAAATACATAAATAATGCCCCCACCAATAATATACGGAGATTTTATAATTGAAATAATATTTCCCAACCCCATTATTCCAATTTTCGATACTCCGACTTTCCATAACATTTGCCCGCTTACTAATAATATAATATTTATAATTAACAATAAGTAATTCATGTTTGTTTATTCCTCTGATTAGAAACTTGTTTTTGATACTCTTCTTTAAG
Organism: Virgibacillus proomii; assembly: GCF_900162615.1. Lineage (NCBI taxonomy): Bacteria > Bacillati > Bacillota > Bacilli > Caryophanales > Bacillaceae > Virgibacillus > Virgibacillus proomii. The sequence goes on from NZ_FUFN01000009.1 coordinate 599,209, forward strand.
TAACGCAAATTCTTGAGTCAAAACAAATACTTTATTGTTCAATTTCGATATTCGCTTTGTTAAATCGAATATCATCACAATAATACTTAGTAATCCAAACAAAAACAGTAAACTTGGAGCGTATACTATATTTAATAAATCAGCTAAAAATTCTAACAAGCCTCTAGATAAACTTAATATTCCTAACAGAACACAGGTAAAGATCCAAATTATGGAGTCCCTCGTTTCTAAGATCCCTCTACGAACCGATTCTATTACTAAAATAAAGAGAGCGCATACGATAATAAAACTAAAAAACGTAATATCCATAGAACAACTTACTCCTTAACAATTGATTGCATCAATATGGATAGTGTTACTTTCCCCATATAGTAAACACTTTTCCAAAATGTTATTGAAGACTCTCCACCTTGCCGAGCTGCCATATTTGCGGTTACTTCTCTAATTCGCATGTTTTTTCTGTTCAGATGCATAAGAACCTCAGGCTCAGGATAGTCTTTAGGATAATCATGTGCAAATAAACAAATTACTCGTCTGTTTATAGCACGATAACCTGAAGTTGGATCTGTATAACTTTTGTTAGTCAGTAATTTTAAAATTAAATAAAAATAGTAAATCCCTATTCTTCTTGTCTTACTTCCGCTATAGCTCGTCTTTTGTAAAAATCTTGAACCAACAACCATATCTTCTTCATTCTTTATGATTGGCTTAATTAACTCTAGAAAATCATTGGTATTGTGCTGACCATCTGCATCAAACTGAACTGCAATCTCATATCCATGGTTATAAGCA